>NZ_JACSLY010000020.1:0-27310 GCF_018618375.1 Exiguobacterium sp. E4787
CTGCCCATTTCACTTCACTTGAATATACGTTTTTGCCCACGCAAAAACACCTCCGATGCTAGCACTTTTTTTAAGTGTACCACTGCGAAGGTGTTTTTATATTGTCTCAAAAATTTAGGTTAGCCCACTCATCGACATAGATGAGGACTCGTTTTGGTATTAGCGATAACCGTTCGGGTTGCTCGATTGCCAGTTCCATGCGTCGCGGCACATGGCGCGGACGTCGTGTTTCGCTTCCCAGCCGAGCACACGTTTTGACTTCGATGGGTCGGCAAAGCACATGGCGATATCGCCCGGCCGACGTGGCGTCACTTGGTACGGGACAGTTTTTCCACTCTCGGCCTCGAAGGCCTGAACGAGGTCAAGGACGCTATAGCCGGTTCCGGTTCCTAAGTTGAACGCCTCGGCACCAGTATGATTCATGACGTAGTCCAGTGCTTTCAAATGACCTTCAGCCAAGTCGACGACGTGAATATAGTCGCGGACGCCGGTCCCGTCTGGTGTGTCATAATCATCGCCAAACACGCTCAGCTCGCTCAAACGCCCGACGGCGACTTGGGTGATATACGGCATCAAGTTGTTTGGGATGTCGAACGGGTCTTCACCGATTTGGCCCGACTCGTGGGCACCGATTGGGTTGAAATAGCGTAGTAGGGCGATACTCCATGATGGATCGGCGACAGCGAGGTCGCGCATGATGTCTTCAATCATCAGTTTTGTCCGACCGTATGGATTCGTCGCACTGAGCGGGAATGATTCGTCAATCGGTGTCCGTTCCGGCATGCCATACACGGTTGCAGACGAGCTGAAGACGATTCGTTTCACATCGAACGCGTTCATCACTTCAAGTAATACGGTCGTCCCGACGACGTTGTTCTCGTAATAACGGAGCGGCTCGGATACCGATTCACCGACAGCTTTCAGTCCGGCGAAATGGATGACGGCGTCAATCGTATGCGTCAAAAAGATTTGTTCGAGCAGTTCGCGGTCGAGGATGTCACCGAGATAAAACGTGACCGATTTCCCGGTCAATGCTTCGACGCGCTCGAGCGCCTCACGACGGCTGTTCGACAAGTTGTCAAGGACGATGACGTCGTGGCCGGTTTCAAGTAATTGTAAGACGGTATGGGTACCGATATAACCGGCACCCCCTGTGACTAAAATCGTGTTCATATAAATAACCCCTTCCAATAAATCCTGTACTGATTATTTTTCTGTCAAGCGTACCCGTGTTTGTCCGTTCGTGCCTTCGAATAAGCGGAGTGAGTACGTCTCACTCTCATATACCACCGCATCGTCCGTCTCGAGCACGGCTTCACCGAGCGGGCTAAAGGCTTCGCGCGTCGTTTGGGTGTTCGTCCAGTCGATGGCGTGTACTTTATCGTCTTGGATCACGAAAAACCCACCGTTATAGAACGCGTAAGCGTTCAACGCATCGGTCTCACGGCCGAACGGCGCGCCGATCGTCTCAGTGAGTGCCGCTTCGTTCATGGCGAAGAAATCAGGAATCGACTCGCTGAGCCACTCGTTGTTCAAATTCGTGTTCACCCAGTCAAGTAAGGCACTGTCCGTCAAATCGCGCGTCGGCCAGTCTGTCGTGACAGCATCGAGCGGGGCCCAAGCTGTCGTGCCATCTAAATCTACTTCGATATGGTCGTCTTGTTCTTGCACAATCTCGTAGCGATCGCCGATATCTCCTATATAGGTGACGGTCGTGCCGTTCGGTTCCGAGACAAGGTTGACGTTCTTTGACGCGAGCCAAACATAGTTTGTCTCTGGTTCTTGGACGACCGGTTCAGGATCCGGCTTCGGTGCTTCTTTCACGATTTTGGCTTCTTGTTTTGGTTCTAACAGGTCCATTACATATGGATACCCGATATAGCCGCCTCCTATGAGTAAAGCGAAGAAGAAGAGGGCGCCAATCCATTTTCTAGACTTCCGCCGTGGACGGGCAGGTTCGATTGTTCGATTGTACTTCGCTCGCTCAGTGCGTGATGGAACTGGAATTTCAGGTGTGTATCGTGGTTTAGAGACAGCTGATTTTTCTCTCGGTTTTGAATCTTTAACTACGGTTGGTGCGGGAACCGGTGCCTTTTCCACAATCCGTGTTTCCTCGACGATCACCTTGTCAATAGATTTTGATTGAGGGATCGTCGCTTCTTTTCTCAATACAGCCTCATGCATCTCGAGTAAAGACACATAGTATGGAAGAAACATGGCATCTTTCTTGCCGTCTTTGATCCAAGCGGCGAAATCTTCCGACGATTTTTCGTCGGCGGATAGCGTCGCATCCGATGACCCCGTCAATTCTTCATAGGACACGCTTAACGATTTACCGTCCCCTAAATTTTGTTTGATTAAATCTTGTAAGTTTGTACGTGTTGTTGCATTTGTATCTGCGTACAACTGGAGTAGGCGCTCACTAACGTGCACTATTGTCTCCTCCTTTTGTTAAGTTCTTCCTAACAAAGTTTATCAGATTTACATACCAAAAAAACCAAAATTTAAAAAATGGGTCATCACCTGTGAGGAAATTTGCTATAATGTTCTGGTATTAGAATTGTTAAATATTATCTGCGGATTTTTTCCAGCAGTGACTTTAAAAAACAGAGGAGAGAAAACAAGAGCATGAAAGAAGAAACGATTTCTATTGGAGAGTTGTTCTCCATCTTAAAGCGGAGCAAAGGACTCATCATCAGTTTAGCAATCATCGCGGCGCTTATCGCCTTTTTAGTGAGTTCATATGTGATTCAACCGACGTATGAAGCGTCTACCCAAGTATTAGTTGCACCAAAGGAAACACAAAACAATATGATTGATAGTGGTCAAATCCAATCGTCAGTCACGCTTGTCAACACGTATCGCGTGATTATTCAGAGTCCGGCGATTTTAGAGCAAGTTCAGCAGAACGTGGTTGGTGCTCCCGATAACATTTCAAATTTAATCACGGTCAACAGTGAACAAAACTCACAAGTCATCAACATTAAAGTTCAACATACAAATCCTGTGCTAGCAACAGATATTGCCAATGAAATTAGTGATGTTTTTTCAACTGAAGTGCCAGAGTTAATGAGTGTTGATAACGTCAAGGTTCTTTCCAACGCATCAGTTCCGATGCTCCCTGTAAGCCCAAATATTTTGTTAAATACAGCGATTGCGACTGTTCTTGGACTTATGATTGGTGTAGCACTCGCATTCTTGAAAGTAGTCTTAGATCGTCGGATTAAGACGGAACAGGATGTTGAAAATATTTTGGAACTCCCAGTTCTCGGATCGATTCCTGTCATCGATAAAGTCGAAATGCGTCAACAACGTCAAGCTAACGTGAAAGGTGAACGAGCCCATGTTTAAGTTCGGAAAGAAGAAAAATAAACATACACAATACGACAAGTCAGGCCGAGAGTTAATCACGATTCTGAAGCCAAAGTCACCGATTTCAGAGCAGTATCGGACCATCCGAACAAATTTGGAGTTTACGGCAATTGATGACGAGTTACAAACGATGGTTATCACGTCAGCCTCGTCAGGAGAAGGAAAGTCGACGACGTCATCAAACCTCGCTGTCGTCTATGCACAGCAAGGGAAACGGGTGTTACTCGTCGACTGCGATATGCGTCGTCCTACTGCCCACTTTACATTCCGTCTTTCAAATGGAATTGGTCTCTCAACTGTGCTTGCTAAAAAGACGACTGTCGATAAAGCGACGCATACGACTCAAATCGAGAATTTAGATTTGATTGCGGCTGGACCGATTCCGCCTAACCCATCGGAGTTATTATCTTCGAAGATGATGGATCGTGTATTAGAAGAACTGAAAGCAAACTATGATGTCATCATTTTAGATGCCCCTCCAATGATGCAAGTAGCGGATACGCGACTTTTGGCCCGCAAAGTGGATGGTGTTGTACTAGTTGTCGGTTGCGATAAATCGGACCGTCAAATGGTCGTCAAGGCCAAAGAACAACTCATTTTGGCCGACGCGCACATCCTCGGTGTGGTCTTGAACAAGCGCGAACCACAAGGTAGCGACGATCATTATTACTATTATGCGTACGAATAAGAAGGGGAGCACGTCATGATTGATATCCATTGTCACTTATTACCGGCCGTCGATGACGGTCCAGAAACAGTCGAACAAGCAATCGAAATGGCGAAGCGCGCAGTAAGTGAAGGGGTGACTGCAATCGTAGTCACCCCCCACGCGTTTCAGCCGCAGTTTGATACAAGTCAGCTCGATGTCGTGAGTGCTGTGACGAAACTACAAAACGTACTTAGACAAGAAAATATCAATCTTGATTTGTATCCAGGACAAGAGATTCGTATTTTCGGTGACCTCGTTGAATCGTTAGAGCAAGGGGAAGCGTTATCGCTCGCCGGATCTCGTTACGTGCTCGTTGAGTTCCCGAGTGACTCGGTACCAGCTTATGCGGAACAGCTCTTCTTTGGCCTTCAAACGGAAGGCTATACACCGATTATCGCTCATCCAGAACGGAATAAAGAATTCGCGACCAACCCGCAGCGACTAATGGATTTTGTATCGTCTGGAGCACTGTCACAAATTACGACAAGTAGTTTGACCGGAGCATTCGGAAATAACGTTAAAGACCTCGCATTCGCGTTCCTTCGTAACGGCTTGAGCCATTTGATCGCATCGGATGCCCATAGTACAGGGCGCCGAACGTTTTATTGGACAGAAGTCGAAAAGGTCGTAAGCGATGAACTTGGCGCAGACAAATGGGAAAATTATATCGTCAATGCAGAGGCAGTCATCAAAGATGATTTTGTGTTCATCGACCCGCCGACATTGCCGACGAAGAATTGGCGAGGCAAATGGAAAAAGTGAATTGTTCTAAATTTCGCTAAAACTCATTTACTTAATTGGTGAAAAATATATAAAGTGTCGACAACTGTCGAACGATTTCAGGTTTATTTTACTCCTCGTATGTTTTTATATTAGGTCGAAAGTGATACCCTTAATTTATAATTTTGAAAGGATGTAAGTTACATCCTTTTTTCTATGAATCAGACAGATAATATATATTTATCCATAGAGGAGGAGCATCATGGCAAGTAAAATAGTAAAAAAAGCTGTGATTCCAGCTGCAGGATTAGGCACTCGCTTTTTACCGGCAACGAAAGCGATGCCAAAAGAGATGTTGCCAATCGTCGATAAACCGACTATTCAATACATTATTGAAGAAGCCGTTGAATCTGGAATTGAAGATATCTTGATTGTAACAGGTAAGGGGAAGCGAGCAATTGAAGATCATTTTGATTCAGTTCCAGAGCTCGAACAAATTCTAATTGAAAAAGGGAAGTCTGAATTTTTAAAGTTGGTTGAAGAAACGACCAATATTAATATTCATTTCATTCGTCAGTCAAAACCGATGGGACTTGGCCACGCGGTTTTGCAGGCAAAAGCGTTTGTAGGAAATGAACCATTTGTCGTCATGCTTGGAGACGACATTGTTCAGGCGGAAATTCCTTGTACTAAACAATTGATTGCACAGTACGAAAAAACGGAGAGTTCGATTATCGGCGTTCAACCAGTTTCACGTGACGTAACTCATCGGTATGGGATTGTTGATCCACAGGCGTCACTTGAAGGCGGTTTACATAAAGTGGAATCCTTTGTGGAAAAACCGGCACCAGGTACAGAACCATCGAATTTGGCCATTTTAGGCCGATATTTGTTTACTCCTCAAATATTTAACTTCTTAGATACACAAGTCCCGGGAGCGGGTGGTGAAATCCAATTGACAGATGCGATTACACGCTTGAATGAAGTTGAGCGTGTATATGCTTACGAATTCAATGGCAAACGCTATGATGTTGGAGAAAAGTTAGGGTTTATTCAAACAACTCTTGAATTTGCACTAAAAAGAGACGATCTCCGAGAAGATGTATTAAAGATGATGACAGAACTGATGGAAGAAAACTCTTCTTTGAATCCAGTGAAATAAGGAGGAAAACAGATGTCTATTCCTGAGTTAAGTCGAAAATCATTTCGAACAAGTATATTAGTAGTTTTAGATATTATGGCTATTCTATCTTCAATGTTCGTCACATATTTCTTTTTATATCCAATTGAATTTATTGAAAATGTAGATCGCAATCATTTTGTAGAGTCTGCTTTACTATATAGTGCTCTATTTATCGTGATGGCTGGGTTTAGTCGCCTTTATCGAGTCGCATGGCGCTTTGCGAGTATGTCAGAAGCGATTCGCCTTGCGATGACTCTTATGATGAGTACATTGACTTTATATATTCTTCAATTTGCTGTTTACGGAGAAGCGATGGAAAGAATGTTATTCCTCAGTTTCTGTTTATCTCTTCTAATGTTAGGAGGCATTCGTTTGGGGTCACGAATTTATGTGACGTGGAAGCAGGATCGCCGACTAGTTCTAGTTGGGAGAAAAATGAAGCGGCGTAAATCCGAAAAGCGGACGTTGATTGTGGGTGCTGGTCAAGCTGGTCGGATGTTAGTCCGTCAGATCAATCAATCAGATAATCATCGTATGAATCCAGTTGGGTTTATTGATGATAACAGTCACCTCCAAAATCTGACGGTTAACGGTGTAAGAGTGTTGGGAACGCTCGAACAACTAGAAAGTGTGGTTGAGAATCATGCGATTGATAAAATCGTGTTTGCTATCCCTTCTATGAACTACCAGGAGCGACTCGCCCTTATCAAACGGGCAAAAGCACTCTGTACAAATGTCCACACGCTACCGATGATTGAAGAAGTCGCTGCCGGAAAGGTTGCTGTTAATCAAATGCGTCAAGTATCAATTGACGATTTGCTTGGTCGTGAACCGGTTGAGCTTGATATTTCAGGGATTCAATCAGAGGTGGAAGGTAAGACAGTACTCGTAACAGGAGCTGGTGGATCGATTGGTTCAGAAATTTGCCGACAAATTTTGAAATTTAGTCCAAGCCGCCTTTTATTACTCGGTCATGGAGAAAATAGTATTTATTTAATTGAACGTGAACTGCGAGAACTTAATCTAGACGTCGACTTGATTCCGGTTATTGCAGATGTGCAGGATGTAGAACGATTACGTGAAGTGTTTATGAAACATTCACCGCATCTAGTTTTCCATGCGGCGGCGCATAAACATGTTCCTTTAATGGAAGCAAATCCACATGAAGCTGTTAAGAATAATATCTATGGTACTAGAAATGTCGCTGAGATGGCAGATGAGTTTGGTGCAAATCGATTTGTTATGATTTCAACGGATAAAGCCGTCAATCCAACGAACGTGATGGGATCAACAAAACGTATTGCTGAAATGGTCGTTCAAAATTTAGCGAAAACGAGTCAAACGAAGTATGCCATTGTCCGTTTTGGAAATGTATTGGGGAGTCGGGGTTCTGTTATCCCGTTGTTTAAAACGCAAATTGAAAAAGGCGGGCCGGTTACTGTCACACATCCTGATATGACCCGTTATTTTATGACGATTCCTGAAGCGAGCCGTCTTGTCATTCAAGCTGGGACTCTAGCCGATGGCGGAGAAGTATTTGTCCTTGATATGGGTGAGCCAGTGAAAATTGTAGATCTTGCACGAAACATGATTAAATTAAGTGGCTTTACAGAAGAACAAATCTCAATTGAATTTAGCGGGATTCGTCCAGGTGAAAAAATGTTTGAAGAGCTGTTGAAAGAAGGAGAAGTTCATCCTGAGGCGGTTTATCCGAAAATCTTTACAGGCATCGTTACCGAAGAATCGGACTTGGAAGGGAAACTTTCAAGAATGAATGAATTAAAGACGAGTGAAGCGCTCGGTCTGTATCTCGTCAACTGGGCAAATGATTGTCTCGATTCTGCAAAGCGCGATCAACTAAAAGAAACAGTCTAAATGATGGAGTGTGAATGATGAAGTATATTGAACACAAGCGAAAAATTGATTTGATGCTGTCGTTGATTGGGCTGATTGTACTTGCTCCTTTATTTGTTGGAATAATGATTGCAATTAAATTAGAGTCTAAAGGTCCAATCTTCTTTAAGCAAAAACGAGTGGGAATAAATCAATCACATTTTAATATTTTGAAATTTCGTACCATGAGAATTGATGCTCCTAAAGACACACCTACTCACCTTCTGAATGACCCTGACCGATATATTACTAAGACAGGTAAACTACTTCGCAAAACAAGCTTAGACGAATTACCGCAAATTATAAATATATTAAAAGGTGATATGTCTATCATAGGTCCCCGTCCTGCTCTATGGAATCAATATGATTTAATTGAAGAGCGTGAAAAATATGGTGCAAATAGTGTTCTTCCTGGATTGACAGGCTGGGCCCAAATCAACGGACGAGACGAATTACCAATTACAGTAAAAGCGAAATTGGATGGTTACTACATTAAAAAAATTTCTTTTTCATTAGATTTTCGATGTTTTATAGCTACTATTTTTAGCGTTTTAAAGCGTGATGGCGTGCACGAAGGAGGACCAACTATTGTAAATAATGAAATTGCAACATCTAAAGAGGATGAATCTATCCGCAAAAGCATTTAGTAAATCGAACAAATAATAAGTTGGCGCAATAAATCATTTCTTTGAATATTTTAGAAAATAAAAATAATATTATTCCCTTAAATAGTGAGGCGTAAACCAATGAAAGTAGTAATTGTTAATTGTTTCGATACTTATGAAGAAAGAGTTAAACTTATTCGAGACTTTTTTAAAGAACAAGATGATGAAGTATCTGTCATTTCATCTGATTTCAGTCATTCGCGCAAAAAAAAACGTGAAGTAGAAGAAAAAGGAATTTATTATTTGAAAACAAGAGAATACAAGAAAAATTTATCTTTTAAAAGACTAAATTCTCATAAAAAGTTTTCTGAAGAAGCTTTTATTAAAGTGAAAGAACTCGAACCTGATGTTTTATATATTCTTGTACCACCTAACTCACTTGTTAAACAGGCAGCACTATATAAAAAAAAATACCCGAAGATCAAAATAATACTTGATATTATTGATTTATGGCCTGAAACACTTCCTTTAAGTAAAGGGAAAAACATATTCCCGATAAGTGCTTGGAAAAATATCAGGTCTAATTACGTGAATTGTGCTGATTTAATTATTACAGAATGTGATTTATACCAAGATGTTTTGGTTGATGAACTAAAAGGTATTCCACAAACTACACTGCATCTTGCTAAAAATAAAATTCAATTAAACGAAAACATAATTCTGAGTAATGAAAAGTTCGATATAGCTTATTTAGGATCAATAAATAATATAGTAGACATCGATCAAATTGTAAAAATAATAAATGATTTATTAAAAGTCAGACCTGTAACACTTCATGTAATTGGAAACGGGGAGAGCAAGGATACTTTAATAAACACCGTAGCGAAAAATGGAGCAAAAGTTAAGTATTATGGAATCATTTATGACGAAAAAGAAAAACAAGAGATATTTAGCAAGTGCCATTATGGATTAAATATCATGAAACAAACAGTATGTGTAGGTCTTACTATGAAATCAATTGATTACTTTCAACACGGGCTCCCTATTATAAATAATATCCAAGCCGATACTACGAAGATAGTCGCAAATTACTCGGTAGGTATAAATATCTCACATAAACCTATCGCATTTAATAATTTAAATGATGAGTATTTTTTAAATCAAAGGCTTCAAGTAAAAAAAGTATTTAATGAGCATTTTTCTATAGAAGCTTTTAATAAAAAATTAAAAACAATCTATAAGGAGCATTTGAATTGTGAAAAATGAATATGGCTTGATGGAGTTAATCAGAAATGGGCTGTCTTATATTTTGACTAAATGTTTTTATCGAAAAGCTAGATTGATTCGCTTTCCATTTTATATTAGGGGTAAGAACAAGATAATGTATGGAAAAAACTTTACGACTGGATACGGTTGTAGGTTGGAAGCTTTTAATATAAATGGTAAAGAGACTGCAAAAATCAATATTGGATACAATTGTAGAGTAGGTGATCATGTACATATAGCAGCTGGAGAACAAGTTTTTATAGGCGATAATTGTCTCTTAGCCTCTAAAATTTATATAAGCGATATTGCTCATGGCGATTATTCTAATAGTTCGTTTGCATCCAACCCGAAAACACCTCCAAATGAAAGAAAATTAACCACTTCTCCTGTGAAAATTGGAAATAATGTATGGATAGGCGACAACGTGTGTATTCTCCCTGGGGTTACTATAGGTGATGGTTGTGTGATTGGCGCAAATGCTGTAGTCAATAAAGACATACCAAAAAACTCAATTGCTGTAGGTGTTCCTGCGAAAGTTGTAAAATATTTTGATGATGAGAAACACATTTGGAAAAATAAATAATTATGCATAGTAATAATATAATTTGATTTTGAGATTAAGAAGGTGAATAAATGATTGGGCTATTTAGTTTCGATGGGCCAATGTATAAGGATATTAATGGTGTCTATTGTAATACTACTCTTACAAATGAAATGTTTTCTAGGTATTTTGAGGTCATTGATGAGTTAGTGGTGTTAATAAGAACCTTGCCATTAGATAAAACTTATACAGAGGCTAACATGCAAAAAGTAAATCTAGATAATATGAAAATTGTAGAAATTCCTAATTTAAACACTGTTAAAGGTTTCTTAATAGAAAAAAATGAGTATAGCAAAATTATTGAACACTATGTTGAAGAATCCGATTTAATATTTGCGAGAATGCCGAGTATAATCAGTGATTTAACAATTAAGCATAGTTTAAAGCAAAAGAAAAAATATTTGGTAGAGGTCGGAGGATGCGCTTGGGATGCTCACTGGAATCATGGATTTTTAGGAAAAATTATTGCCCCATATGTATATTTCAAAGCGAAAAGCGGGATCAAAAAGTCCGATTATGCTTCTTATGTTACAGAAAATTGGTTACAAAAAAGATATCCTTCAAATGGTATTCATACATTTGCTTCAAATGTTTACTTAAACAAAGGAAATAATAATACACTGCAAAGTAGATTAAATAAAATCAATAATGTTGATTGTAAAAAACTTAAAATTGGAACGACCGCGGCAGTTAACGTGAAATATAAAGGTCAAGAATATATAATCGAGGCCATTTCTATTTTAAATAGAAATGGTTACGACTTTACCTATGAATTGGTAGGTGGAGGAAATCCTGAATATTTAAAAAGAATAGCTCATAAATTCGGTGTAGAAGATAAAGTTGAATTTAAAGGTTTATTATCAAAAAAAGAAGTCATAAATTGGTTGGACACTATTGACCTATATGCACAACCAAGCAAACAAGAGGGACTGCCACGTGCATTAATCGAAGCTCTCAGTAGAGGTTGCCCTGCAATTGGATCTAATACGGCGGGAATTCCTGAATTAATAGGGAATAGTGTTAGATTTGATAAGGGTGATGTTAATGCCATTTGTGAGATTTTGAAAAAACTAGATAAATCTTCACTCACAAATTACGCAGTTATAAATTTTGATAAAGCAAAAGAATTTGAGTTGGAAAATTTAAATTTAAAAAGAAATAGAATTTATAACGAATATAAACAAGTGATTGTGTCTAAAAAAGGAGACGTATGAACAATATATATCTACACTTATCAAAAATAAAAAACAAGTTATCGAAAAGTAAACAGGGAGAGTTGATTATCGCCCTCTATAGACGCGTTTATGCACGACCTATGATCAAGTTTTACGCACTAAAATTCTCATTAATAAAAAACAGAATGAGTAAGGTTCATTATTATACTAATGAAGAAACTTTTAGAATGTTGAAAACTGAAAATAAATCTTTAAGTAGGTTTGGTGATGGAGAAATTGCATGGATTTATAAAGATGCAAAAGCATATTTTGGGCAAAGTAATTCCGAGGAACTAAGTAGAAGGTTGAAAGAAGTATTACTTTCAACCGAAAATGAGATTTTAATAGGGGTTCCAGACTTTTTTGGTACGCTAAAGTATCATTCTAAAGAGAGGCAAGAATCGCGAAATGCTCATTTAGGAAAATACTATTACAGATGGATGGAGTTATTAGATAGCAACAAAAAATATTCTGATTCATTGATTACTAGAACTTACAATGGTTTAAATAATTTCAATAGCAAACAAATGTTTGAACAATGGAAAGATGTTTGGAATGGGAGAAATGTTATCCTCATTGAAGGCGGTCAAACTAGATTTGGAGTTGGGAACGATTTGTTAGAACATGCCCATTCCGTTAAAAGAATAATTGCGCCTTCTGAAAATGCCTTTGATAAATATCATGACATTATTGATTTTGTGAATGCTAACACTAATGCCTCTAGCAATGATTTGTATCTAATTGCGCTTGGTCCTACGGCGACTATTCTAAGCTATGATATTGCTAAGATGGGGTATCAAGCTATAGATATTGGTCATTTAGATATTGAATATGAATGGTATCTAAAGAATGCAACAAAAAAAATTCCTGTTAGGGGGAAATATGTGAATGAAGCTGGAGGAACGTTTGGAATTGATTTTGACGAAGAAACACTTGAAAAATACAATAATGAAATAGTAAAAGTTATTTAAAAAGAAGGTGAATTTATTGAACTATGTCATTTTTAATGATGGATTTAAAGATCTTAGTCGCTTATTTTTTTTAGATGTGGAAAATTCAGATAATGTCAAAGTAATACGAAGAAACAATATATTTAAGTTTTCTTTTTTTAATTTTATTTGTAAGGCTCATTTATCTCATCGAATGAATAATAGATATTCTTTACCATTTAAAAAAGTATGGTATAAAAAGTTATCGAATGTAAAATTTAAAAAAGAGGATACAATATGCTTTATTATTACGGCTGATTGGTATTATCCAGAATTTATAGAATACCTTAAAATTAAATATCCTAATAGTAAATTTGTTTTCTATTTTAGTGATACGGTAGAATCAAAACTTAACAAAATATCATACATGAGTGTTACTCAAATGAAAAAAAAGTTTGATTTAATACTATCTTATAATATGAGGGACGTGGAAAAGTACGATTTGATATACACTTCGATACCTTATTCTTTTGTACCTAAGGAATGGAAAGCGGAATTTCAGAAGTATAAAGAAGTTGACGTACTATTCATCGGAGCAGCTAGAAATCGTATTGAAGAAATAGAGATGGCTTATAAAAAATTAACTAAAGCCAAATTAAAATGTTTCTTTTATATAGTAGATAAAAATTATTCCTCAACTGAAGTAAACGAAGGAATAATCTATAGTCCTCATGCTATGCCTTTCAAAGAATTTATGGGAAGAACTATGGCTGCTAATTGTATATTAGAGATTTTAGATAAAGGTACTACAGGAAGTACTTTACGTTTTTGGGATGCTATTATGTACAATAAGAAACTTTTAACTAATTACCCTTATACAAAAAAATCAAAATTCTACAATCCAAATTACATTCAATATTTTACTATTCCAGAAGAAATAGATATAGAGTTTTTAAAAGCAAAAAACACAATTGATTATAAGTACAAGGGAGAAAATTCACCAGAAACGTTTTTAAATTTAATTAGTTCTCATTTACAATAAATGATTTAGTAAAGGTCACAAATACAGATCGAGGGTAACTTAAATGACTCTAAGTATATATATATCTACAATACTAATTAACTTATATTGCGGTCTAAAACACAAAGAGAGAATAAATATGCCAGTATATTTAATTTCTTTCATTTTTATATTTCTTCTAATTGCTGGTTATCGGAATACATCCGGACTATCTAACGATTTGTATTATTATGAATTAGAATATCAAAATTTTCTGGCAGGATCCTTAAGTAATTATGAAATTGGTTATAAGACGTTAATGGCAATAGGAGGAATGATTACTGATGATTTTTATCTATTTAGAAGCATAGTAATTTTTCTGTCTTTATTATTGATGCTTGTCTCTATAAAAAAATATTCTCCTAGTCCCCATTACGTCATTGCTTTATTCTCTACGTATTTAGTGATCCTTAGCGCCGAACAATTTAGATACTTCATCGCATTTTCTTTGTTTGTCGTTTCGTTGAATATATTATTATTTTCAGACTATAAATTTAAAAAAATATTCTCTATGTTTGTTTTAGGATTAGCTACGAGTATACATTTCTCATTCATCATATATTTTGTGGTTATTGTTTTGTTTTCAGAAAGAACTGAACGAACTATAAAAGAAAAAGTGTTAGCTGTTATTACCTTCTTTTTCTGCATTGTAATATTTATCAATAACAATACAATCCCAGGATTAGAAATCTTAATTTCAGAAATAGATGACTCAAAGATTCAGATTTATTTGAATCAAAAAACAGAGTTTGGTTTTCTTATATTATTTCTCCTACATGGTGTTTCTCTTTTTCTTTCTGGCTGGGCAGTTAAATTATCTCAAGAGACAGCCGATGAAAAAACACTAAGAAAAATCAAATTGGTTCATCAAATAAATATATTATCGGTTTTATTTTTCCCATTGTTCATGGTTCAAATCACATTTTATCGACTGATAAGGAATTTTTTGATTTTGAATTATATGTTGTTTTCAGGAATAAGCATATCTAAAAAAATAAAACTGAACAAAAGAGTCTCGTTCTTAGTATTAGCGTGGACTTCAGTAATATGTTGGCTGTATTTTGATCTCGTTTTTAAAACACCAATGCAGGCCCTGTTAATTCCATTTTTTACTGAAAATCATTATTTAAATTTTAAAATAACATAACAGGATTAAGGAAATTCAATGAACAATAAAGCTGTAATTTTTCTGAAAAATATTTGGTATTCGATTTCTAGTAACTTAATTACATTAGCTATCTCCACTGTAACTATATTAATCTTTCCGAAGTTGTTAGGAGTTAACGATTATGGTCTTCTACAACTCTATTTATTTTATTGTGCTTATGTAGGTTTTTTTCATTTAGGTCTTAATGACGGTATCTATTTAAGATATGGTGGTAAACACTACGAAGAACTAAATAAAAAAGTTTTCAATGAGCAGTACTATTTGTTACTTATTACTCAATTACTATTTTTCATAGTCTTGTGGCTTTTTGCACTTTTATTTGTTCAAGATTCAGACAAAACGTTTGTGGTCAAAATGGTCTCTATTTCAATGGTGCTAGTTAATTTGCGAGTAATGCTTGTATATGTTTTACAAGCTACTAATGAAATTAAAAAATACGCATTAGTTATGTTGTCAGACAGAGTATCCTTTTTATTTGGGGTGACACTTTTATTAGTCTTTGATAATGGATTATACAAAGAGATTATAATAATAGATTTAGTAGCAAAACTTATTTCGTTGTTAGTTTCTATATATTATTGCAAGGAAATTGTATTTAAACAAAGTTCTTTACGGTGGTCAGCTTTTGAAGAAGCAAAAAAGAACATAAGTGTAGGGATTAAACTTATGATTGCGAACTTCTCTAATATACTGATAGTTGGAAACGTAAGGTTTGGAATCGAAAAAATATGGGACGTGTCCACTTTTGGTAAAATTTCACTAACTCTTAGTATTTCAAATTTGTTATTAGTATTTATTAATGCAGTGGGAATTGTGATTTTCCCTGTCTTGAAAAGAGTTCCGAAAAATGAATTGCCTCAACTGTATCTCACCTTGAGAACGTTACTTTCTACATCTTTGCTGGGTAGTATGTTTCTTTTCTATCCGTTAAGTTTTTTACTCTTACTTTGGCTCCCGGAGTATAAGCTTAGTATTATTTATATGGGATTGCTTTTTCCCATAGTGTTATTTGAAGGGAAAATGGCTCTGCTAATTAACACCTATCTAAAAGCTATCCGAAAAGAAAAAATAATTTTATCGGTAAATCTACTTTTAGTTCTTTTGAGTTTTATAACCACAGCGATTATTGTATACAATGTTCAAAATTTAACTTTATCTATTTTGTCCATCGTGATTTTATTAGGGTTGAGATCTTTACTTAGTGAATATTTATTAACCAAAATACTTGGGATTCAATTTTTAAAAAATGCTTTTCCTGAAATTATTATGATAGCATTCTTTATCACATTGAATTCCATAGCATCTAGCAATGTGTCTTTTCTACTTTATTTTGGATTATATTCCCTTTATCTATTTTTATATAAGAACGAAATTAGCAAGTCTGTTCGTTATTTAACTAAAATCATTAAGACAAAGAATTAAATTCAAGAGGAGGAGTTAACATTGAAAGGAATAGTTTTAGCTGGAGGAAGTGGAACAAGACTTTATCCTTTAACCATGGTTACGAGTAAACAATTATTGCCTATTTACGACAAACCTATGATTTATTATCCATTATCTACTTTAATGCTTGCGGGAATCAAAGAAATTTTGATTATTTCTACTCCTGAAGACTTGCCTAGATTTAAAAACCTATTAGGTGATGGTTCACAGTTTGGTATCGAACTTGAATATATTGTCCAACCAACCCCTGATGGACTTGCGCAGGCATTTATTTTAGGGGAAAAATTCATTGGTGAGGACTCTGTTGCTATGGTATTGGGGGATAACATTTATTACGGTAGCGGGATGCGGAACATCCTTCAAAGAGCAGCCGAAAAAGCACACGGTGCTACTGTCTTTGGTTATCATGTGACAGATCCAGAGAGGTTTGGTGTAGTTGAGTTTAACGAAGAGGGCAAAGTGATTAGTGTCGAAGAAAAACCAAAACATCCTAAATCTAACTATGCAATTACCGGGCTATATTTCTATGATAACTCAGTTGTTGAAATCGCGAAAAATGTTCGACCATCTGAGCGTGGAGAATTAGAGATCACATCAATAAATGAAGCCTATTTAAATAACGGAACCTTGAGTGTAGAACTCTTAGGTAGAGGATTTACGTGGTTGGATACTGGAACTCACCAAAGTTTGGTAGATGCAACGAATTTTGTGAAAACGGTTGAGGATCATCAAGGAGTTAAAATTGCAGCGTTAGAAGAAATTGCTTTTTTAAACGGTTGGATTGATAAAAAGCAATTAGAAGAGGCTGGGAATAGTCTTAATAAAACAGGATATGGTCAATATTTATTAGAAGTGGCAGCTGGCAAAATTAGATATTAATTATGAATGGAGAGATGTAATTAATGAAAGTAACTAATACTTTTTTGGACGGGGTAAAAGTTCTAGAGCCTAACTTGTTTGGAGATAATCGTGGATGGTTCATGGAAACATTCAATTCGAATTCATTAAAAGATTTAGGCATCACAAATGAATTTATTCAAGATAACCACTCTTATTCTGCAGAGATTAACACTCTTCGCGGACTTCATTATCAGCTTGCACCTAAGTCTCAAACTAAACTAGTACGTTGTACAAAAGGTTCTATTTTTGATGTAGCTGTAGATATTCGCAAAAACAGTCCCACATATGGCAGATGGTTCGGGATTGAATTATCAGCGGAGAACAAGAAACAATTGTTAGTACCTAAGGGGTTCGCTCACGGCTTCTTAACTTTGACTAATGACGTTGAAGTGCAATATAAGGTCGATGAATTATATTCTCCAAATCATGACCGAGGAATTATTTGGAACGATTTATCTATTAACATCGAGTGGCCGACAACAGGACAACCTATTCTTTCAGATAAAGATAAGAAAGCACCACATTTAGAGGGTGCTGAAAATAATTTTATCTATGGAGAACAAATATGAAAATACTTGTAACAGGTTATAACGGACAACTAGGTTATGATGTGGTTCATGAAGGGCGAAAACACGATTTAGAAATGGTCGGAAGTACAATTGAGGATTTAAATATTACTAGTGCTGATGAAGTTACTAAGTATATTCATGATTTAAGACCGGAAGCAATCATCCACTGTGCAGCTTATACAGCAGTCGATCGAGCAGAAGAGGACAGGGAAATTGCATGGGATGTAAATGTAAATGGGACGAAATATTTAGCGGAAGCAGCTAAATCTATTGGTGCTAAATTTATATATATCAGTACTGACTATGTTTATGAGGGAATTGGCGACCAACCTTATACGGAAGACTCGAAAATTTCACCGCAAAGTTATTATGGTCTTACCAAGTATGAAGGTGAACAGGTGGTTCAAAATCTTTTAGCGGACTCCTTTATCGTTCGAATTTCATGGGTGTTTGGTATTAATGGGAATAATTTCATTAAAACCATGCTACGTTTAGCTGAAACCCATAATGAATTGAAGGTTGTTTCAGACCAAATTGGATCACCAACCTACACACATGATTTAGCAAAATTATTGATTGATATGGTTCAAACGAATAAATTTGGGGTTTATCAAGTCACTAATGATGGATATTGTAGTTGGGCAGATTTTGCAAAAAAAATATTCGAAGTAGCTGGCTGTTCGGTAAAGGTAGAAGGTATTACTTCTGAAGAGTATCCTACACTAGCCGTAAGACCAAAGAACTCAAGAATGTCAAAACAAAAGTTGATAGCTAATGGATTTGAACCTTTACCACATTGGGAAAAAGCTTTGACTCATTACATAAATGAATTAAAACAAGAGGTGCAAAATGGCAGATAAAAAAATTCTTATCACAGGTGGGGCCGGATTTATTGGAGGAAACTTTGTTCATCATATGGTCACAAAGTATCCTGAATACATGATTTACAACTTAGACTTGTTAACGTATGCAGGGGAATTAGCTAAACATAATAGTTTGGTCGAAAATCCAAATTACAAGTTTATTCAAGCAGATATTGCTGATTATGAGTTAATTATGAATATCTTTAAAAAAGAAGAGTTTGATTACGTTGTTCACTTTGCCGCTGAAAGCCATGTGGATCGCTCAATTACTGATCCAAGCATTTTTGTTAAAACAAATGTAATGGGAACACAAGCTTTGTTAGACGCAGCAAAAGAAATTGGCGTTGAGAAATTTGTTCACGTTTCAACTGACGAGGTTTATGGTGAACTTGATTTCGATCCCACTACATTCTTTACAGAAGAAACTCCACTTCAACCTAATAGTCCATACAGTGCTAGTAAAGCAGCAAGTGACTTTTTAGTTCGTTCGTATCATGAAACATTTGGATTGCCAATCAACATTACTCGTTGTTCAAACAACTACGGTCCATATCATTTTCCTGAGAAATTGATTCCGCTCACAATCTCTAGAGTTCATAATGATCAGAATGTACCTGTTTACGGGAATGGACAAAATATTAGAGATTGGTTGCATGTGGAAGATCATTGTAAGGCGATTGATTTAGTGTTGCACGAGGGTACAGACGGTGAAGTTTATAACGTCGGTGGACATAACGAAAAAACTAATTTAGAAGTTGTGAAAACCATTATCAAACACCTTGGTAAATCTGAAGAACTAATCGAATTTGTCGAAGACCGTCTGGGTCACGATAAACGATATGCGATTGATCCGAGCAAACTTGAAGCTCTTGGTTGGAAACCAGAACACAATTTTGATAGCGGTATTAAGCATACGATTGAATGGTACCTTGAAAATGAAGAATGGTGGAAACCGCTTCTCGATAAAGGTGTAGAAGTATGAGGACGGTATTGATTACTGGTGCTGCTGGTTTCATCGGTTCTTACGTAGTTAAGGCCTTGGCGAATGAAAAGTTAAGCATTATTGGAATCGATAATTTAAATGGTTATTACAGCGAGAAATTGAAAAAGGATCGTTTGGCCGAGCTTTCTCAACAATCTAATTTCACATTCAAAGAAGTGGATATTTCTGATTCAAGAAATTTAAATTTAGTATTTGAGACGTTTAAGCCTGACGTTGTGATTAATTTAGCTGCACAAGCTGGTGTTCGATATTCGATTGAAAATCCTCAAGCCTATATGGACTCAAATATGCAAGGATTTCTTAACATTCTAGAGGCATGTCGAAAACACCCTGTCGAACACTTGATTTATGCCTCATCAAGTTCCGTTTATGGAGGCAATAAAGTTGCACCATTCTCGACGAACCACAACGTAGATCATCCTGTCAGCTTATATGCTGCGACCAAAAAATCGAATGAACTGATGGCCCATACTTATAGCCATCTTTATGGGATTCCGACGACTGGGTTACGATTCTTTACCGTTTACGGTCCATGGGGACGTCCAGATATGGCTTACTTCTCTTTCACGAAAGATATTATTGAGGGGAATCCGATTAAAGTATTTAATCACGGGAAAATGGAACGTGATTTCACTTATATCGATGACATCGTAGAAGGTATTATTAAACTAATTCCTAATGCTCCTAAAGCGAATACTGAGTGGGATGAAGCAATTGATTCAACGAGCGAAAGTTTTGCTCCTTATAAAATCTATAACATAGGTAACAACAAACCAGTAACGTTGATGCAATTTATCAATACACTCGAACAGAAAATTGGTAAAGAAGCTGTAAAAGTATACATGGATATGCAACCAGGTGATGTTCATCGTACTTATGCGGACGTATCTGACCTTGTGCGTGACATTGAATTTCAACCAAACACGTCAATCGACGAAGGTCTAGGTAAGTTTGTAGATTGGTATAAAGAATACTATAACGTAGAACCTTAAATACAGAATCAGGGGGAACATCATGCGAGTTACTGTAGCCGGTACTGGCTATGTCGGTCTTTCAATGGCAGTCTTGCTTGCACAACATAACGATGTGATTGCACTGGATATCATGAAAGACAAAGTCGACATGATTAATGCGAAACGGTCTCCAATCGTTGACGCAGAAATTGAAGACTTCTTACAAAACAAAAAATTAAATTTAGTTGCGACAACAGACAACTTGACAGCGTTTAAAGATGCCGAATATGTGGTGATTGCAACTCCTACGGATTACGACCCTGTACGTAACTATTTTAATACGCGTACGGTAGAGAGTGTTATCGCTACTGTACTGGCAATTAACCCGGATGCGATCATGGTCATCAAATCGACTGTTCCGGTTGGATATACGGATGAAGTCAAAGCAAAATTCGATACTGAAAACATCATCTTCTCACCAGAATTTTTGCGTGAAGGTCAAGCGTTGCATGATAACCTTTATCCATCACGTATCGTTGTGGGTGAGCAGTCTGAGCGCGCGGAAGTGTTCGCGAACTTGTTAAAAGATGCTGCCATCAAAGAAGATATTACGGTGCTGTTGACTGACTCAACTGAAGCGGAAGCCATCAAGTTGTTCTCGAACACATATTTGGCGATGCGTGTCGCGTTCTTCAACGAGCTTGATACGTACGCAGAAGTTCGTGGCCTTGATTCTAAGCAGATTATCGAGGGTGTTGGTCTCGATCCACGGATTGGTTCACACTACAATAATCCATCATTCGGATATGGTGGTTACTGCTTACCGAAAGATACGAAACAGCTTCTTGCCAACTATGAGGATGTACCGAACAATATCATCGGGGCAATCGTTGACGCGAACCGCACACGTAAAGATTTTGTCGCAGAGTCGATTCTGAAACAAAATCCGAAGCGTGTCGGTGTTTACCGTCTAACGATGAAGACGGATTCGGATAACTTCCGGGCGTCTTCGATTCAAGGAATCATGAAGCGTATTAAGGCAAAAGGTGTCGAAGTCGTCATCTATGAGCCGGTTCTAAAAGAAGAATCGTTCTACAATTCACCTGTCATCAATGACTTTGAGACGTTCAAAGAGACGGCTGACGTCATCGTCACAAACCGCTTACATCCAGAACTTGAAGATGTAGCAGACAAAGTGTATACACGCGATTTGTACAGTCGTGACTAATCATATGGCAGCACGAGGAACAATCCCCGTGCTGCCATATTTTCAATCTTCCAAGTCGTCGATCGCGTTTCGAACTTCTTTGTCCGTCACATGCAAATAGCGTTCGGTCGTCTGGACATGTTTATGGCCGAGCAATTGACGGATCACCATTAGGCTGGCTCCGTTCCGGTAACACGAGGTGGCAAAACTATGACGCAACATATGAGTCGTCAAATGTACGTCGAAGTATTTTTCTGAAATGCATTTTAAATCCTCGTTGACGTAATTGGCGCGCACTTGCCGTCCGCTCGGCATGAGAAACTCGTAAGGTGAGTTCGGGAACTTAGGGCGGTCTTTTTCGATATAGTTTTTGAGCTCTTTTGCTAGAAGGGGTCTCACCGGAATTATGCGTTGCTTCTCACCTTTGCCTTTGTTGACATACAAAACGTTGTTCTCAAAGTCGAGGTGAGAAATTTATAAATCGAGGATTTCGCTGATACGAAGGCCAGCGTCATCTCCGGCTAAATAGATAGCATATAACGTTGCGTTTTTAGCCTGATACAACACAAGATTTAACTGCTGTCGGGTGATGACGTTCGGTTTCTTTTGCACTCCATCTTTCGTGATGATTTGGGCGAACGGATTATCCATGACCCATTTTTGTTGAACGGCAAACGTGAAGAGAGAACGGACTGACATGATATAGGCACGCACCGTACAATTCGATAAACCCTTTTCTTGGAGCGACAGTTTGTAAGGTAACGCATGTTCGAGGGAGGTCACGTCCTGCAAATAGAGAACATTACGTTGGGCAACAAAATTCTCGAATCGACGCAACGTGTTTCGATACGTTTTAATAGTCGTCTTTGGCAATTCTCGACGAACAATTAAATCTTCCATATACAACTCGATTGCATCTTGCAACAAAATGTTTACCATGTTGATCACTCCTTCATTTGGATGGCCTCTCGAAGTTCTCGTTGGACATCTGCCTTGTAGGCTCGAAGCCGGCTTGGGGAATAAGGTAGTGTCGATTCGGTCCCGTCGATGAGGTGGCAAAGGAGCTCGAAGTGGCGAGGTGATAGCAACATCTTTTTCTCATCGAGCCAGTCGTGGAATCGACGTTCGGACTCGATGCATGTTTCTGGGATTCGTTCAGCTGCGACTTCGTGTTTCAAATGACGTGAGTTCTTTTGTTGGTGGTTGAGTATGGCTCCCCGGATTCGTTGGAAGCAGTACGTCTTCGATAAGGTACAGCCGCGGTTCAACGCTTCCCATAATGCAATCCGGGCGATTTGGGCGCAGTCCTCCTGTTCGTTAGGGTGGATAGATAAGTGGCGAATGACATAATGGATCATCGGTTCCCACTCGCGAATCTGCTCGTCAATCGTGTTCATCAAGTTGCTCTTTCCTGAGCGCTCGGTGTGATTCCTAGGTAAGACCGAGTATAATCGTTGTTCTTTACCTTTTTGGGTGTTGGTATCCCTTGCCTCTAAGGCTCCTCTCTTTATCATTGCGTCTTCGAGGAGATAATCCCCTCTATTTCAATCGCATAAGGCCATTGGTGCATCGGGAAGAACAACGATTATTCCCCGTTCAAGGCGAATAAATTAGTTATAGATCATAGAAAAATACATAGTTAAGTTTTATGGAGGAGGGCTATACATGAAAAAAGTATTAATCACGGGAGCGAATAGCTACGTTGGTAATGCATTCAAACAATGGGTGGAGGCACATCATACTACCTCTGTTCAAGTCGATACAGTGGGGATGCGAAACGGAGAATGGAAAAACATCTCGTTCGATGGATACGATGCGATTTTACATGCTGCAGGAATCGCTCACGTTTCGACGGACAAGAGCATGGAGGACTTATACTATAAAGTGAACACAGATTTGACGGCTGAGGTTGCCGAGAAGGCGAAACGTGAAGGCGTCAAACAGTTCATCTTCCTCAGCAGCATGATCGTGTACGGGGATGCTTCGAATGCTCAAATGATTACAAGAGATACCGTGCCAAAGCCGACGAATTTCTACGGGAACAGTAAGCTTCAAGCCGAGAAGAAACTTGAAGCGATTGCGGATCGAGATTTCCTCGTCGCGAATGTCCGTCCGCCGATGATTTATGGAAAAGGATCAAAAGGGAACTACATCAAGCTGGCTGGTCTATCAAAGAAAATCCCAGTCTTCCCGAGTTATCAAAATCAACGTAGTATGATTCATATCGATAACTTGTCTGAGTTTTTGGCACAGGTCATTCTTCATGAGGACAAGGGCACATTCCATCCGCAAAACAAAGAGTATGTCTGTACGTCGGAGCTCGTTTCGACGATTGGTTCTGTCCACGGTAATAAGGTCAGAGGACTAGGCTTGTTCAACGGTGTCATTCGTCAGCTCGTAGACCGAAACGTCACGATCAATAAATTGTTCGGCGACTTTGCGTATGCGAAAGAGTTGTCGACGTATGAACATGACTACCATGTTCGTGATTTCAAAGAGAGTATAATTGCGACTGAAAAGAATTAACATGCTTACTATCGACATTTGTATCGTGGATTGAACTTTTCACGATATGTTCTTCTACTGCTTCCAGAGGATATCGGAGGTGCATCTTTGATTACAATAAAATCATTAGGTTTGGTTTTGCTGTCGTGTCAAACATGATAATCAAGCAGTGATTCAAAAAAACGAGACATGAACAATCGCTTCTTCATGCCTCGACAAGTCCTTTACTTATTCATTCAAACTGTCAATCAGCTTGCGACTTTGTTCTCTGGATACATGAAGGTAGCGCTCCGTCGTATTGATTGACTTATGCCCGAGGAGATTGGCTACACCAAGAATATTTTGACTCTTATTGTATAGCGTCGTCGCAAAACTATGACGCAGCATATGGCTCGTCAACTTCTCGCCGAACTGTTCTTGCGCGATTGCCTTCAAATCATTGTTCACAAAGCCAGGTTGGACGACACGTCCGGTTGGCATCAAGAAAATGCGATTTGAGTTCCCGACGTTCGGTCGGTGCGTGACGATATACTTCTTCAGTTCGTTGGTGAGTCGCGGTGTCATCGGGACATGGCGGGTTTTATCACCTTTTCCTTTTTGAACCGTCAACAACCGCTCCTCGAAATTGATGTGATCGAGCTCCAAATTTAAAATCTCACTGATCCGTAGTCCGGCATCACCTCCGACGAGATAAATCGTATAGAGTGTGTAATTACGGGCGTGATACAGCACCGTGTTCAATTGGTCGCGTGTGATGATCGTTGGAGGTTCGCTGACGCCCTCCCGTGTGACGATGCGGGCAAACGGATTATGTTGCATCCAATGCTGCTCGATGGCAAACGTGAACAGTCCACGGATGCGCATGATATAGGATTTGACCGTATTGTCGGCCATCCCGCTGATGTGTTTCTTGTACGGGATCGCATGGCTCGACTCGTCGATGTCTTGGATGTACACCGCACCGTGCTCGGCTGCATAGCGGGCGAAGCGCCATAACGAGTTGCGCGTGCTTTTCAGCGTCGTCTCGGGGGCTTCCTTTCGTTCTCTCATGTCTGTCAAGTACATCTCAATCGCGTCACTCAGTAATACGTGTTTCATATCATTCACTCCTTCAAGTTGATTGCCTCTTTCAGTTCCCGTTGGACATCGGCCTTATATGCCCGCAAACGACTCGGCGAATAAGACAGCGTCTGTTCGGTCCCGTCAATCAAGTGGCAGAGGAGTTCGAAATGGCGGGGGGACAGCAACAACCGCTGTTCGTCGAGCCAGTCGAAGAGATTACGTTCGGACGTCATGCATTGTTCCGGGATTCGTTCGGCGGCGACCTCGTGCTTTAAATGGCGGGAGTTCTTTTGTTGGTGATTCAGGATGGCGCCCCGGATGCGCTGGAAGCAATACGTCTTGGATAGCGTGCAGCCGCGAGTCAACGCTTCCCATAGGGCAATCCTAGCGATTTGGGCGCAGTCTTCCTGTTCGTTCGGGTGAATCGATAGGTGGCGGATGACATAGTGGATCATTGGTTCCCATTCGTGGATTTGATCGTCGATTTGATTCATGTGGCAATTCGTTTCCGAGCGCTCTGTTGATTTTCCTAGGTTAATTCGAGTATAGTCATCGATATCCGAGATGGACTAGCGCCCTTATCGCACGTAAGCCTAGGGCTTGATTGAAATATCGGCTTACAATAACGAATGGAGTCGGAAGGCGAACGTACAGCAACAACCAATCGTCGAATATCGATGAATATCCGGTGAATGTGAGAATATGCGGTCGAGAATAAGGGGATTCACGAGTTTCATCGTCTTCATGAACTCATTTTTGAGTCACGTCGATAAAGTGGAGTACGGGACGACGACTACGGGAATGAACAGGTAAACGAATCGAAGTAGGTGAGCCAGTTGAGAGAAGCAGCTATTGAAAACAAGAACGGCATGCGCTTGTCGGCCATTTCATACGGATGTGCCATGACCGAGTTGACGGCACCGGACCGTGACGGGAACATGGACTCCGTCATTTTGAAATATGGTAGTCCCGAGCAATACCTCGAGAACCCGGTTTATCTCGGTTCTGTCGTCGGACGAATTGCCGGACGGATCCGCAATGCGGAGATTGATGGTGTGGCCTTGACCCCAAGCGAGGCCCCGCATCATATCCACGGCGGCAACGACGGCATCACGTCCCGGCACTGGGACATGGACGTCGAGGGGCAGGCGATCACATTTACTTATCTAAGTCCGGATGGGGAAGAAGGGTATCCCGGCAACGTCATGTTCAAGGTCGTCTATGAGTTGACGGACGACAACGAGCTCGTCGTCACGATGACGGCCCAGACGGACAAGCGGACGTGGGTCAACTTGAACCATCATAACTATTTCAATCTCGGCGGACGACCGACGATTCATGATCATGTGCTGACACTGCCGTCCGATCACGTGGCGAAGCTTGATTCCGAGTCGCTGCCTACGGGAGAGTTGCTCGAGGTGGAGGCGACACCGTTCGACTTCCGTGACGGGAAGCCAGTCGGTGAGGCGATTTCGTCGGAGGACGAGGCGATCGTTAAGGCTGGTGGATTGGATCATCCGTTCCTCTTGAAGGACGGGGTGACCCGGCTGCATGACCCGGTGAGCGGACGCGTCATGGACGTCGAGACGAATCAACCGGTCATGGTCGTCTATACGGCGAACTTCCTCAGTGAAGAGACGCCGGTCACGCTTGAAGGACGGCAGAAACATAGTGCGATTTGTTTAGAAGCACAGGCGTTCCCGGACGCACCAAACCATCCAGACATCGCCACATCGATCGAACTGAACCCCGAGGAGTTGTATCACTCGAGGACGGTTTATCGGTTTGGGGTGGAATGATTAAAAGAACCTTAGTATGGCTGTTTTATAAGCCAGTACTAAGGTTTTTTTGTATGGATTTTTTATTGTCTTACTTAAGGATTCTTAGTTTGTATGTGAGTTAAAAAACATAGTCAATATTACCTATTTTATTTTTAGGGGAATCAAATAAATTGGGAGTATGTCAACAGCGGTTTAAAATTCCCTCTTAATAACGGATTAAAAATCCCTTTTTTACACATTACTCTTGGAAACTATCGACACGCGCCGGTTGGATGCCGGCCCGTTTCTTTTCTCTCATTCGATA
>NZ_JACSLY010000021.1:0-24092 GCF_018618375.1 Exiguobacterium sp. E4787
CCCTTTGAGCAATCAAGAAAGACCCCTCAGAGACGATGAGGTAGATAGGTCATGGGTGGAAGCACGGCGACGTGTGGAGCTGAATGATACTAATCGGTCGAGGCTTTGATCTAGTCTAATGGTTTGTGTGAATTGATGAGTCTTCAGTTTTGAGAGAACGATCTCTCTATGTCTGGTGGCGATGGCGAAGCGGCCACACCCGTTCCCATGCCGAACACGGAAGTTAAGCGCTTCAGCGCCGAAAGTAGTTGGGGGTCTCCCCCTGTGAGGATAGGACGTTGCCAGGCCAACGCGAAAGACGATCGAGCATCCGCTCGGTCGTCTTTCTTTATGTGATTATTTTAAACAAAATTACCTAATAGTATTGCTATATCCTAATCGATATGCTAATATAATAATTGTCTAGTGGCGACAGCGAAGTGGTCACACCCGTTCCCATGCCGAACACGGAAGTTAAGTACTTCAGCGCCGAAAGTAGTTGGGGGTCTCCCCCTGTGAGGATAGGACGTTGCTAGGCCAACGCAAAGGACGATTGAGCATCTGCTCAATCGTCCTTTTTGTCGTTCCCGAAACCTTTACATCTCTCTTCTCGTATAAAAACGTGAAGAGGGGGAAATCATCATGTACATACGTAGAGCCACAGCCTCGGACCAGAGAATGTTTACTGAGGTCTCACGGGCGAGTTTCAAACAAGAGGCAGATCGTCTCCGGTTGCCATACCGGGACTTAAATATTGAGCCACCCGGTTATGATGACGAGGCGATGAGCCTGTACTTGATTGAACAACTGGTATGCTATGTCATCGAGCTTGAAGGACAAGTCATCGGGGGAGCCGTCGTGACGTTGACAGGGCAAGATTACGGACGGATTGACCGCATCTTTATTCACCCATACAGACAAGGTAAAGGGATTGGGAAACAGGCACTACAGTCAATCGAGAAGCTTCATCCGACTGTTCGAATTTGGGAGTTGGAGACATCCACAGCCCAACCTAACAACGTAGCATTTTATCGGGCTGCTGGTTATCAATCCGTCTTCGAATCAGATGAAGAAGTTTGTTTCGTCAAGCGAGTGCAACAACGAACAGATTACATGGTATTGCGCTATGAAGAGCGTTCAATCACAGGTGCTCAAGCGTATGGGGTGGATGCGAGCCGTGTCTCCATAACGAATAGTAATGTCTCAGAGCTTCAGGCAAGCAACTGTAATTTCACGAAGAGTCAATTTCGGAATATCAACTTCAGGGAGACGGAGTTCGATGATTTGAATCTATCCGGTTCTCAGTATCGTTTCGTCACCATGTACGAGTCAGGGAGACCGACGACGTTTTTCCATACGAATCTGACGAACACAATCTTTGAAAACTGTCGGCTCGATGGTGTCCGCATCGAGGACTCATCGATTGATGGCTTAACGATTGACGGGGTGAACGTCAAAGATCTGTTGGAACATCATCGAAAAGAAACGGGAGGAATGAAACGCTATGAGTGATCTCTACCAAACACAGCACGACTTACAACAACAGATGGCCGAACGGGACCGACTCGCTCGTAAATTAAAGACACTCGATAAACAAATTGCCGAACACGAAGCTGTACGAAAACAACTTCTCAATTCGTTCACGAAGGAACAGCGTGACGTCTACGACTTAGATTCATTCTCGCTCGTCAATGCGTGGCGTAAGCTCCGGGGAACATTCAACGAACAAAAAACGATTGAGTTGGAAGAGGCGGCCCGGGCCGAATTGAAATTACGGGAACACGAGGCGATGTTGGATGAGTTAGCGCTTGAACGTCGTGACTTATATGAGACGTTTGAGACCTATAATGGAATTGACGCGGAATGGGAAACGTTCATAAAAGAGAAGGAAACTCATTTGAAGCAAGATTCTACTGTTAGGGAAGAGTTATATCGCCTCACGGATCAACAGGTGAAAATGACCGAGTTAGTTGTTGAATATAAAGAAGCTATCGTTGCCGGGAACTCAGCGCGAACGGCCATTTCCAAAACACTCAAACATCTCGATAGTGCGAAAGGTTGGTCGACGTATGATACGTTCTTTGGAGGTGGATTGATTGCGACTGCAATGAAACATGACGCCATCGATGCTTCGGAACGGAAGATGCATGAACTTCAAGCTGCGCTTGAGCGCTTCTCGCGGGAATTGGCTGATGTGAAAGGAGTTGTCAGCGGCTTACACATTGAACGCGGTTCGCTCATTCAATTCGCTGACTACTTCCTCGATGATATCTTTTCCGAGTGGACGATGCATGGACGAATCAATGATTCGCTCGACAAGGTAAAAGGTCTTGACCGTGAAATCACTCAACTCATCGAGAAAATGACGAGAGAAGTGGAACGGCTGGAGCGACAACTTGAAGAAACCGAAACGAAACGAAAACAGCTCATCCTCACACGATGAGCTGTTTGGTCATTCTGGTCGTTTCAACCAATGACGTAATCCTTTACCCGCGTGCGGGCCGTCGGCGTAACGAGGGATGACGTGCAAGTGAGCATGCGGAACTGTTTGATTTGAAGCGGTACCCACATTCCAACCGAGCGTATAGCCGTCAGGGCCATATGTCTCCTCGAGGAATGACTTCGCTTCGTGAAGCAATACATATGTATCGTGCCATTCCGAAGGCGTGAGGTCGAACGTCGTTGCGCGATGTTGTTTCGGGACGATGACGCCAGAGCCGACGAGCACGTCCTGCTCACGGTCGTTCATCAAAAAGTAACATGTCTCATTCTCGGCGACAATCGTCTGAGACGGATCTAGTTGCGGATGACAAAATGGACAAGTTGACATCGGATTGGTACACTTCCTTTCTGTATAAAGTGTATCAAAAGGGGGAGCAGTATGAATGAATTGATTGATAGAATTGTTGCCCAGGTCAAGCGCGAGCACCGCACGATTATTGGCATCTCAGGGCACGGGGGTGCGGGGAAGTCGACATTCGCTGACGCTTTACGAGCGAGTCTTGGAGACGTGAACTACATTAACACCGACCCATATATCACGGACTCGACGTTACGGAAAAGTGCCATGCTCGATTACAAGGTCGACGGGCAGGCACATCATTACAAGATGACAGCCTGTCATCCGGCGGCACACCACTTGCTGTCACTTGAGCGTGATGTCCGCATGGTACGTGAAGGCATCGGCTTCTATACGATTGACGTTCCATACCTTGAACGAACGTGGATTGACTCGACAAAGCAGATCACGATCATCGAAGGCATGAGCGTCGCGTTTCTTGCATCTGATTGGTGGGATGTGTCGGTTTATCTATATACCGACAGCGACACCGAGTTTGCGCGACGTTCCGTGCGCGACGTCCAACAACGAGGAATGGACATCGCGTACTTAAAGGCGTCACACGACGAGCGTCGACTCCAATACGAGCTGTTCATGCATCCGCAGCGCGAGAAGTTCCAAACCATCGTCTCGACGAGTAATGATATTTGGACAATTGAAAACCACCGTTCTTCATGAGCGATGGCTGCGTAACGTCTCTTGAATGCCGAGGCCGAGCCGGTCTTGCTCGCGCTCGAGTTGGTCCCAGGTGAGCGAGCGATGGCGCATCGTGACGTCATTGGCGATCGACTCGAGCGTACGCTGCTTCTCGATATTGTCGAGCCAGTAATACACATCGACCCCATCTTCGTCGACCCGCCAAAACGATTTGACGACTTCAAATTCGTCGGCCCAATCACCGACCGGTTTGAATCCGTATTTCTCGACGAACGGATACGGTCGTTCTTCTCCGATTGGGTCGATGACGTTACGGACGAACATGAGTTCGAGCCCGGCGTGTTCAGTCGCCTCCAATAATCGTTTCAAGGCAGGGAGCGGTTCGACTTCGACTTTCTCGATGACATCGAACCAGACCCGTTTTCCATCGGTGTCCCAAACGGTCGCTTCGACGCTATATGGAGCTCCGGCGGTGGAGGGGGCATACATCGTCAAATCGAACGTGAACGGGATGTGTTCTTCAGCACCTGGTTCGAGCACGGCCGATAGGGCGATTGGGACTTCTTGCAAGTCGGCCTCCCGATTAAACTCGTTGCCTTCGAGCGTGATATCTTTGAACGTCGTCATAAAATTGAGCGTCAACTCTTGCAGCCGCACGACATGCGAAGTGGTGTTCAACACCCGCAGTGTTCCATGGACGGTCTCGTTCGGAATGAACGGGAAGGTGTGAAAATAGACGGATGCGTCCAGTTCGGAAAAGAACCATTTTTTAAAGCGATTACCCCATTTCGACATGACGGTCGCGCTCCTTTTCTCTTATAAATTGTACTCTCTAAAATGTTCCCGATTCCAATTCTGAAAAAACATGAAGAAAAAGGTTGCATTATATAACTACTTCACTTATTATAGAGGATGTCGAAACAATTCAAACCATCGCGGGGTGGAGCAGTCTGGTAGCTCGTCGGGCTCATAACCCGAAGGTCGTCGGTTCAAATCCGGCCCCCGCAACCAATTTTTATTTAATTTCATATGTCGTCGCGGGGTGGAGCAGTCTGGTAGCTCGTCGGGCTCATAACCCGAAGGTCGTTGGTTCAAATCCAGCCCCCGCAACCAATTTTTTAAATGAGATAGCGAAACGATGACGTTTCGTGTTTTTTTTTGCGTAAAATTGAGTGTACAATGAGTACGTATCGCTAGAACCGACTAAAGGAGAAACATCATGTATACATTGATTACCCATTCTGCGGCCGAGACGCAGGCAGTGGCAGAGAAGTTGGCCACACTCGTCAAAGCCGGGACGGTCATAACGTTGAACGGAGACCTCGGTGCCGGGAAGACGACGTTCACCCAAGGCTTTGGCAAAGGTCTCGGTGTCACGCGCAACGTCAACAGCCCGACGTTCACGATCATGAAGCAGTATCAGGGGCGCTTGCCGCTCTATCATATGGACGTCTATCGTCTCGAAGACACAGGGGACGATATCGGCCTTGAAGAATATATCAACGGCGATGGAGTCGCCATCGTCGAATGGTCAAACTTGATCGAGTCATCGCTTCCGACGGAGCGGCTTGCTATCACCATCGAGCGGATCGGGGACGAGGAGCGTCAACTGACGTTCGCGCCCGTCGGTGACGCATACGATGCGCTCGTGAAGGAGGTGCTCGCATGAAGCAATTGATGATGGACACGTCGACGACACGTCTATCCGTCGCCCTCAGTGAACACGGACAAATCCAAGCCGAAGCGACGGTCATGGTCTCGAAAAACCATGCCGTCACGCTTATGCCGATGATTGAACAACTGATGAACGCGGTCAAATGGACACCGACCGAGCTCGAGCGCATCGTCGTGACGACGGGGCCTGGATCGTATACGGGCATCCGCATCGGTGTCACGACCGCGAAGACGCTCGCCTACACGCTCCAACTCCCGCTCGTCGGGGTTTCGGCACTCCGTCTCATGGCGGCGGCGCCGAACACGGAGCTCCCGGTCGTCTCACTCATCGACGCCCGCCGTGGCAATGCCTATATCGGCCACTATCAACAGAACGAGGCCGTCTCACCGGATTGTCACGCCTCTGTCGTAACTTGGCTTGAAGCTAATATGACAGGACCGTTTGTCGTCGTCGGTGACGTCGAGCCGTTCCGTGACGCGCTCGCGTCTTACGACTATACAGAAGCCCCGGCTGCTCACAGCTATGGACGTGCGAGCGATCTCGTCGCCTTAGGTGACGTGACGGACGATGTCCATGCGTTTGAACCTGAGTATCTCCGCCTCGCTGAAGCGGAAGCGAAATGGCTCGAGGGACAAAACAATGGCTGACATTAAAATTCGCCGTATGAATTGGCTCGACGTCGAGGAAGTGACCAAAGTCGAAGAAGCGTCCTTCGCCATCCCATGGACGAAAGAAGCGTTCATGAACGAGATGCTCAAGAATGAGCAGGCCGTCTATTTTGTCGCCGTCCATGAACGTCGCGTCGTCGGATTCGTCGGCGTCTGGCAAATCGTGGACGAAGGACATATTACGAACATTGCCGTCCTACCGGAATATCGCGGGCAAGGCATCGGCAATCTGCTATTGACGCAACTCGTTGAATTTGCTCGCTCGAAGTCACTGGCGGCGCTCACGCTCGAAGTGCGCGTCTCGAATATCGGTGCCCAAAAGCTGTATGAACAGTTCGGTTTCGAAAACGCCGGTCGCCGGAAACGGTATTATCAAGACAATAATGAAGACGCCTATATCTACTGGGCGAAGTTAGGAAGTGAAACAGAATGAACACATCGCTCATTCTCGCGATTGAGTCGAGCTGTGATGAGACGTCAGTCGCGCTAGTGCGTGACGGCAAGACACTTTTATCGAACGTCGTCTCGTCGCAGATTGAAAGTCATAAACGGTTCGGTGGGGTCGTGCCCGAGGTCGCCTCGCGCCACCACGTCGAACGAATCACGTACGTCATCGACGACGCCCTCAGTGAAGCCGGCGTGACGATGCAAGACGTCGACGCCGTCGCGGTCACGCAAGGACCAGGTCTCGTCGGGGCGCTGCTCGTCGGCATCAGTGCGGCTAAGGCACTCGCATTCGCCCATAGTAAACCGCTCATCGGCGTCCACCATATCGCCGGACATATTTACGCGAACGAACTCGTTGAAGAGATGGAGTTCCCACTCGTCTGTCTCGTCGTTTCAGGAGGACATACGGAGCTCGTCTATATGCCCGAGCACGGTGTGTTTGAAGTCATCGGTGAGACGCGTGACGATGCGGCCGGAGAAGCGTACGACAAAGTCGCACGGACGCTCAGCCTGCCTTACCCGGGTGGCCCGGCCATCGACCGTCTCGCGGCTAACGGGGAAGACACGTATAAGTTCCCACGGGTCCGGCTCGAAGCAGGAAGTTTTGACTTCAGTTTCAGCGGGCTCAAGTCGTCAGTCATCAATGCCGTCCATAACGCCGAACAGCGTGGGGAGACGGTCATCCCAGAAAACTTGGCGGCCAGTTTCCAAGCGAGCGTTGTCGAAGTGCTCGTCGAGAAAGCGATTCGTGCCGTAAACGAAAAAGGCGCGAAACAACTTCTCGTCGCAGGTGGCGTTGCGGCCAATCGTGGACTCCGTGCTGCGCTTCAAGAAGCGACGGACCGCGAAGGCATCCGCCTCGTCATCCCACCACTTGATCTATGCGGAGACAACGCCGGTATGATTGGGGTGGCGGCACACCACGCGTATGTGCGCGGAAAGCGCGATACACTGGCGATGAATGCGGTTCCTGGGTTATCCTTAGAAGAGAGCATGACAGTCTAGGGGGAAATAGAGACATGACGAAACGCATCATCATTGGAGGTCTGGTCGTACTGCTCGTCGTCGCGACGTTTTTGCAAGTACGAGAGATTATCCGCGCTTATAATATCGCTTATCAAGAAGAAATCGTACCGGAAGCGACACGCGTCCGGTCGCTCACGGGAGCGGAATCAATCGAAGGCATCGGCCGGGTCACAGGTGAGAACACGCTCGTCGAGACGTTGTACGGTTATAAGAGCCTAGACGATCAGGACATCGAGAGTGTCATCGTCGTCGACCGCAATCTCGGCGTCCAACCGAAAGCGAGCGACGCGTATTATGAGATTGGCCCGGGCCGGGAAGCGACCGAAGAGGAAGCGGCCAAGTTCGAGGATATCGTCAACGAGTTTGACGAAGAGCAACTGTTCGCGCAAGTCATCTCGACGCATGAGGCGAAGTATGTGACGAACCGTGAGGAGGCGCTCACGTTCTATAAAGTGTTCGTCCGTGACGTCGATACGAACGAGTACGTGTTCTTTATCACGGAAGACGGGCTCAAGCTCGACTTCCATACCCGCGGGTTCCAACCGCTACGTTATTTCTAACTGTTAAAAGGGAAGCCGGTCTCCAACTTGGAGACGGCTTCCCTTTTTTATACGTCCGGATGATGTTTGTTCTGTTTGTGCCACATATTCACCCAACTCACGATGAAGACGAGCAGGGCGAGCAGCCACATGAGGAGCGTTGACTGATAGAAGTGTCCCCACACTGAGCCTGGGGTGTAAAAGCTGTGCACGGTCACATCGACCGGCCAGACGACGAGGCGGATGAACAGCGTGCTCATGAGCAGGCCGCTCAACAAGCTGATCACAATCCCGCTCCACGTCTGGATGATGAAGCCGATGACGACCGGCAAGAAATAAAACAGGAACGACGGGACGACCGTCGGCTCCCCACGAATCAGTTCGGATACGAATTCCGTCCCCGTCGGCACGATATAGGCGAGACCGGTCAGGAAAGCATGCATCCATTCGATTCGCATCGCACGGAATCGCATCATGAATGGAGCTCCTCCCATTCTGCATACAGTGCCGTGATCGATTCTTTCGTCGCATCGGACTCGGTCGACAGTTCCTGCGCCCGAGCGAAGTCGTTGAAGACGTCCGGTTCACACAAGAGCTGCTCGATTTCCTCGAGACGGGCCTCGTGTTGTTCGATGGTGAGCTCGATTTCCTCGATCCGTTGTTTCATCCGGCGTTCCTCACGTTGCTGTTCCTTGTCGGCGCGCTGCTTCTTGACGATGACTTGTTTCGTCTCTTCGCGGGCGAGTCGGGCCAGGTCTTCGAGTTCTTCTTTCTTCTCGACGTAATATGAATAATCGCCGAGATACTCGTCGATGCCGTTCGGCGTGATCTCTAAGACGCGCGTCGCGAGCCGATCGATGAAGTAGCGGTCGTGCGACACGAACAGAATTGTGCCCGGATAGTCGACGAGGGCGTTCTCGAGAATCATCTTCGAATCGAGGTCCAAGTGGTTCGTCGGCTCATCCAAGATGAGCAAGTTCGGTTGCTCGAGCTTTAGTTTCGCGAGCGTCAAGCGGGCCCGTTCACCACCCGACAGTTCATGGACACGTTTCATGACATCGTCACCGCTGAACAGGAACTGTCCAAGCAGACTCCGCACTTCTTGTTCGCGCATGAGCGGCCAGTCGTTCCAAATCTCGTCGATGACACGGTTGGCGTCCGACAAGTTCTGTTGCTCCTGGTCGTAGTAGCCAATCTCGACGCCGGTGCCGTAGCGGATGTCACCGGTAAGGGGCGGCTGTTGTTTCGTCAACACTTTCAGGAGCGTTGATTTGCCGACTCCGTTCGGGCCGACGAGGGCGACCGATTCGCCGCGCTGCAATTGGAAGCGGAGATTTTGGGCGATCGGTTCTTCATAGCCGATGGCGAGGTCGCTGCCGCTCAATACGTCGTTCCCGCTTTGACGTTTGATTGAGAACGAGAGGACGGCGCTGCGCTCATCACCGTCCGGCGCTTCCATCCGGTCGACTTTCTCGAGCCGTTTACGGACACTCTGGGCCCGCTTCGTCGTTGTCGCCCGGGCGATGTTACGCTGAATGAAATCCTGCATCTTGGCAATCTCTTCTTGTTGCGACTCGAACTGTTTCTTCTCTTGCTCGTAAATGGCAGCCTTCTGTTCAAGGTACTTCGTGTAGTTGCCGACGAAGCGACGGCTCCGGTGGCGCGACAACTCATAGACGACCGAGACGACGCGGTCGAGGAAGTAGCGGTCGTGGGAGACGATGAGGACGGCGCCTTTATAGCCGCTCAAATACTTCTCGAGCCAACCGAGCGTCTCGATGTCCAAGTGGTTCGTCGGCTCATCCAAGATGAGCAGGTCTGGACTCTGGAGCAGCATCTTCGCGAGGGCGAGGCGTGTCCGTTGTCCGCCGGAGAGCGTATCGATGCGGCGTTCGAAGTCGTCCGGATAGAACCGCATCCCGTGAAGGACAGAGCGGATCGTCGCCTCATATTGATAGCCGCCACGGTCTTTAAACGTATGCTGTTCTTCATCGTAAGACGACAAGAGGCGCTCATAGGCGGCCGGGTCGTTCAAGATGCGCTCGGAACCCATGTCTTGCTCCATGCGGCGCAGCGTCTTTTCTTGTTCGATTAAATCGGTGAAGACAGTCAACATTTCGTTCCACATCGTCTCGTTCGACTCTAACCCTGAATCTTGGGCCAGGTAGCCGATGGTGACGTCTTTCGGCTTCATGATATCGCCCGAGTCGTAGTTGTATTCCCCGGCGATGACTTTGAGCAGTGTCGACTTGCCGGCACCGTTACGGCCGACGAGCGCGACGCGTTCGCCTTCTTGAATCTCGAGTTTGACGTTCTCTAAAATCGGCTCGACGCCGAATGATTTCGATAAGTTATTGACTTGCAGTAGGATCAAGTGAAAAAACCCCTTTCTCTCTATTTAGTATACTTTATTTCTTCCCCTTTTCAGGTATATTCATTGAGTGGTCATGTGAATTCGTTTACAATCAAGGTGTATGAAATTAGATTCGTTTGAAACGCGTCGTAAAAAGGAGGCTCTTTCCGTTGAGTCAAAACGAACCAAAGATTCCGCAAGCGACAGCCAAACGGTTGCCACTATACTATCGGTTTATCCAAAGCCTACATTCATCAGGAAAACAGCGTGTCTCTTCTGCTGAACTGAGCGAGGCGGTCAAGGTCGATTCGGCCACGATTCGTCGCGATTTCTCGTACTTCGGTGCGCTCGGGAAAAAGGGATATGGCTATAACGTACAGTATCTGTTAGACTTTTTCCGTAAGACACTGAATCAGGACGAGATTACGAACGTCGCCTTAGTCGGGGTTGGTCATCTTGGGACAGCTTTCGTCAACTACAACTTCCTTAAAAACAATAACACACATATCGTCGTCGGGTTCGACGCAGACGAGACAAAAGTCGGCACGACGATGTCCGGTGTCCCGATTCATCACGTGGATGAGATGGAACAGATCATGAAACAAAACAAGATTGATGTCGCCATCTTAACGGTGCCGTCTACCTATGCGCAGCCTGTCGCGGATGACTTGGTCCGCTTCGGCATCAAAGGCATCTTGAACTTCACACCGGCCAGGCTTACTGTGCCGGACACGGTCCGCGTCCATCATATCGACTTGTCGATCGAACTCCAGTCGCTCATTTACTTTATGCAACACTATCCATCTGCTGAGGGGGTCCATCAATAATGGAATTACTATCATCGTTGCTCGTCGTCGGTATTCCTGGGGGAGCGAGTATCTTCATTATCGCCATCGTCGCGCTCATCATCTTCGGGCCGAAGAAATTGCCTGAATTCGGACGCGCCGCCGGACAAACGCTCCGTGAGTTCAAAAATGCCACAAACGGCATGATGAACGAACATGACGAGAAAGATAAGAAAGAACTTGAGAAGAAAGAGCAGTAATCATGAATCATCAACCTGATCAAGAGCGGGCGCTGTCCGATCACTTGACAGAGCTGCGGAGACGACTGATGCTGTCGGCATTTGTCGTCTTTGCCTTCTTTTTGATCGCTTTGCCGAGTGTCAAATACGTGCTCGCCTATCTGCAGGCGGACCTCGTCGAACGAGGGCTCGAACTGAACGCCTTTGGGGTCGCGGACCCGCTCATGATTTACTTGAACTTGGCGCTCGTCATCGGGCTCGTCGCGTCCGGTCCGTTTCTACTGTATCAACTGTGGGCGTTCGTCGCACCTGGTCTGCACCCGAATGAGCGGAAAGCGACGCTCGCGTATATCCCGATCATCTTCATCTTGTTCTTGATCGGTCTCGCGTTCGCCTACTATTGGTTGTTCCCGCTCGTCCTCGATATCTCGACGGACCTCGGGCAAGACCTTGGGCTGACGCAAATCATCGGGGCGTCGAACTACTTCACGTTCTTGCTGCAACTGACCATTCCATTCGGACTGTTGTTCCAGTTGCCGGTCGTGACGATGTTCTTGACGCGCATCGGTGTCGTGACACCGTACTTCCTCTCAAAAATCAGGAAGTACGCCTACTTCGCCTTATTCGTCATCGCGGCCTTCATCACGCCGCCGGATTTGACGTCGCACCTCATGGTGTCACTGCCTCTCTTTTTCTTGTATGAGATCAGTTTATCGATTTCACGCATCACGTACCGGGGCGTGCTCCGACGTGAGAAAGAGGCGATGGTGAAAGAGCAAGTCGATTTGATGAAACAAATGAATGAGAAGTAAGCATCGTTCTTTAATGGGACGATGCTTTTTTTATGATTGGAAATAAATGTTTTTAACAACAAGATAAACACTGGACCCACGTGATACGATAAAACTACTTAAACATCAGTCAGGGGGAGAAGCGATGGCTTGGGAGTACTACGGGGATGAACTCATCATCATCGGCGTGTTGACGACAATGTTGCTGATTGCCGGACTGAACTTTTTGAAATCGCGATTCAGGCGAAGCCTCGTCTTCTCGTTGATGTTGCTCCTCGCGGGATACGTATCGTGTATCATCGGACTCGTCTGCGTCCGTGGTTGGGACGCGCTGGGGTGGATTTTTATTGGCTTCAGTCTGTACGTGATCGGCCTCCTCACCTATATCGGCGTCGTCACTTACCACTGGTTTAAAGCAAGACGCACGACCCATTCATGAATGAACCGTTCCGGTTGCGGAGCGGTTTTTTTGTTGTCACACCAGCCGTTCAAACTTTAGACATAATTACGTGAAAAAGTGAGCAAAGGGATTGTCAAACCTTCTTGTGAAATAGTACACTAAGTTCAGAAAGTAAATGTGATATTTATCACAAACACTAACTTACCTAACACTCAAAGGAGAGACAACCATATGAAAATCGCAGTCATCGGATGTACACACGCAGGAACAGCAGCAGTCAAAGGATTACTCGCCAAGCACGACAATCTCGACATCACGGTGTATGAGCGGAACGACAACGTCAGCTTCCTCTCATGTGGGATCGCCCTCCACGTCGGCGGTGTCGTCAAACGTGCGGAAGAGCTCTTTTACGCGTCACCGACCGAACTCGAAGAACTCGGCGCGACAATGCGCATGAAGCACGACGTGTTGAACATCGATACGGAAGCGAAGACGGTCCATGCGAAAAACCTCGACACGGGAGAAGACGTCTATGACACGTTCGACCGTTTGATCGTCACGACTGGTTCATGGCCGATCGTCCCGACGCTTCCTGGCATCGAGATGACTGGGATTGAGCTCTGCAAAAACTATGGCCACGCCCAACGCATCATCGAGCGGGCAAAAGACGCGACGAACATCGCCGTCATCGGTGCCGGCTATATCGGTGTCGAGCTCGTCGAGGCGTTCGAAGTGTACGGCAAACACGTCACGTTCATCGATAGTGCCGACCGCATCTTGAACAAGTATCTCGACAAGTCGTTCACAGACCAACTCGAGGCAGACATGACGTCACGCGGCATCGACCTCGAACTCGGCCAGACGGTCGAAGCGTTCCATGGGACAGATGGAAACGTCACGCACGTCGTGACCGATAAAGGTGAGTTCGAGGCCGACCTCGTCATCCTCTGTGTCGGCTTCCGCCCAAACACGGGACTCCTTCAAGGCCAAGTCGACATGCTCGGCAACGGCGCCATTATCGTCGACGAATATATGCGCACGAGCAACCCGGACGTCTTCGCGGCTGGTGACAGCTGTGCCGTCTATTACAACCCGGCGCGCACACATGCCTACATCCCGCTCGCGACGAACGCCGTCCGCATGGGAACGCTCGTCGCCGAGAACTTGATCGCACCGCGTGTCCGTTATCAAGGGACGCAAGGAACGTCAGGTCTCCGTCTCTACGATTGGAACATTGCCTCGTCTGGACTTACAGAAGAAGCAGCTGGACTGTTCGGCCTCGACGTTGAGAGTGTTGTGATTGAGGATGCGTACCGTCCGGAGTTCATGCCGACGGCTGAACCGGTTCAGTTCAAACTCGTCTATGAAGTCGGCACACACCGCGTCGTCGGCGGACAAGTCCTCTCGAAAGCGGACATGACGCAAGCGGTCAACACGTTGTCGCTCGCCATCCAAAACGAGATGACGGTTGAAGAGCTCGCCTATGTCGACTTCTTCTTCCAACCGCACTACAACAAGCCATGGCACTTCATCAACAGTGGGGCGCTCGCGGCGATGAAAGATAAAGTCAACGCATAAAAAAACTCGGGAGCCGCGGCTTCCGAGTTTTTTTATAGATAGCGTGGGGCGTCCTTCATCGAGTTGGCGAGAATCATATAGATGAGGACGTTCCCCGGCACAATCAAAAAGAGCAGACGTACACCGAGCGGGGACAGGTCGAAGTATTCAGCGATGCCGCCGCAGACACCAAAGAGTGAGCGGTTCGTGGCAGATTTTCGAAGCGGACGTTGCATAAGCGTGGCTCCTATCTCAACTATGATATGAAAATTTTACCATATAAATTGGCGACAAGCGTACAATGCACACAGGTTTTTCTTCGTCTGAAGCCGGGGAAGGGGTAAGAGAAAGGCTACGGCACGCAGACGAAGAACTGTGAAGGGGAGTCGGACTATATGAAGATTGGTATTTTAGGAGCAGGGAAAGTCGGACGGACGCTCGGGCGCAAGTTCGAAGATGTCGGATATGAAGTGTTGTACGGGACGCGCTCGGAGCGCGAGGGGACGATGTCGCTCCAAGAAGTGGCGTCGAACGCACAGATTTTGTTATTGACGACGCCGTTCGCGGCGGCCGTCGATTTGATTCAATCGCTCCGGGACTTGGACGACAAGATTGTCATCGATGTGACGAATCCGATTGCCAAAGAGTTTGATTCGATCGAGCGGCCGGAAGGGAAATCGGGGGCCGAGCATCTGCAAGAACTTGCGTCACACGTCCGCATCGTCAAGGCGTTCAACCAGACCGGCGTCGAGAACTTGGAGAACCCGAACATGTCGATGATGTTCATCGCCGGAGACGAGCAAGAGTCGGTCCGAGCCGTTCAAGACCTTGCCTCGAAGATTGGTTTCGACGCCCATACGCTGCGTCACTTGAAACTGGCGCGAGAACTCGAGTCGCTCGCGTGGTTATGGATTCATTACGCGACGAAAGAACGGAAGCACCGGAACTTTGCGTTCTACTTGAAAGAGAATAGTTTTTAATAGAAAAGACGGTCACGCGTTGGCGTGACCGTCTTGGTCGTTAAAAGGCAGCTTGACGCTCAGAGCGAGTCTTCAACGATTCAATCGTCTCGCGCTCGATCGCTTCGACTTCGCGTTGTTGCCAGCCTGGCATGAGGAACGCGTCGACGAGCGCCCAAATGCCTGCTACGAACAATCCAACGAAACCAATCAAGACGACGGTAAGGATGATTGAACCAACCGTAAGAGCTAGCATCCCAAGGGCGCTACCTGTCTTTTTAAAGTAGAAACGGTGTGCGCCGAAACCGCCGAGGAAGAACCAAAGCAAGTACGCGACGACGAGATTGCGCTTCTTTTTCTCGACTTCGCTGTTGACGAGGAGCATTTCCTCTGTCGATAAATCGATACGTGAATAATTCATGATGTGATGTGCCTTCTTTCCAAAAATTGATATAATGAATGCAGTCTTTATTGTACCGGGAAACGGATGAATTCCCATGATTTTCTATTATTTATTTTTGGAAGCGAGGAACAACCGAATGGGTTTTGCGATTGTGACGTTCATCGTCGCGTTTATTCACGTGATCGCCGGAGCGGTCGTCTTACATAAGTATCCGCAATATAAATCAATCGCCATCAGTGTGATCGTGCTCGGTTTCGTATATGGTCTGTTGACGGTGGGGTTCATCGTCCTATGAACAAGTTCTTGAAACCTCGAGTGAGCTATACAAATGAAGATGCATTTAAACTCGGGATGTTCATTATGCTCGGGCTCACCATCATGGATGTCTTAGGTGGTAACGTGCCAGATATGACTTTGGCGCTGGCTGCGACTCTGTTTTATGCGTGGCGCCGTGACGTCGCGGCGACACTTGGTGAGGAAGCATCTCGTGCCATCTGACGCGAATCAAGTGAACTGACATTACGAGGTGTCGTCGTTGCCTTGATGATTGGACTCTTCGTCTCGTTCTTCATGGATACGTTGACCTACTCGCTCGAAGCACTCATGTATTATGGGTTGGCGTTCGTATGCGGATTAAAAGGGATTGGACTTTGGGTTTTCATGACAGACACAACGGTTAAGACCGAACTGAATTAACATGAAGAACGATGTGGCACACGCCTCATCGTTTTTTCTTATGGTTGATGTCAGTTGAAAACGTGAATAGGACAAAGAGTGTTGTTATTGTCTGCATTGGATCGGAAGGAGTTTTGTTATGTGTACAGCAATCACGTACGCTCCGCACGCCCACTACTTCGGCAGAAACTTAGACCTGAACGTGTCCTATCACGAGCAAGTGACGATCACCCCCCGACACTATCCGTTCAACTTCAGACGGATGGGCGAGAATACGAACCATTACGCAATGATCGGGATGGCGACCGTCGTGGAAGACTACCCGCTCTATTACGAAGCGACGAATGAAAAAGGGCTCAGCATGGCCGGGCTGAACTTCCCAGGGAATGCAGTATTCAAGCCGGAAGTCGACGGAAGAGACAACATCTCTCCGTTCGAATTCATTCCGTGGATCCTCGGGCAGTGCGCGACGATTGAGGAAGCGAAAAAACGGCTCGCGACGATTCATCTGATCAATCTCAACTTCAGTGACGCGCTCCCGCTTCACCCGCTACACTGGATCATCGCCGACAGAGATGCCTCGATTGTCGTCGAGCCGATGGCGGACGGGTTGCGCATGTACGACAATCCAGTCGGCGTCTTGACGAACAATCCGTCGTTCGAGTATCAGCTGTTCAATCTGAATGATTATCGGCACGTCTCGACGAAACTGCCGGCCAATACGTTCGCGCCGACATTGAATCTCGATGCCTATTGTCTCGGATTAGGCGGACAGGGCTTGCCGGGTGACTTATCGTCGACATCACGCTTCGTCCGGGCAACGTTCGCTACCTTCAACTCGGTCTGCGAACCGACCGAGGCGTCCGCGGTCGGTCAATTTTTCAAACTGTTGGATACGGTGATGCAAACGCGGGGCTTGAACGAGGCCGGGGATGGGACGTATGAGTACACGATCTATTCCTCATGTTGCAACGCCGACGATGGCATCTATTACTACCGGACGTATAACAACAATCAAATCACGGCCGTATCGTTGTTCCATGAGGCGCTAGAGAGCGAGCACTTGATCACGTATCGCCTACAACATGAGCAACAAATTCACTACGAGAATTGAGAACAGCTCTCTTCGCGTGAAGGGGGCTGTGTTTCATAGCGTGTCGTTATAAAGTGGGGCCTCATCATCCGTGCTGATGATTTTCAGGTGACGCTCGTCTTTCACATAGACGCTTTTATAAGCGACGCGTTCACCTTCATAGAATAAGATGACGCGGTTGCCGTCGTTGTCCGTCTCGACTTTCGGTTCATACTGCGCAATTTCGATTGTCTCTTCGAGCACGCCATACTCTTCGTACGTAGACAAGTCGTCTTCGTTTGAGCAGGCGACGAGAAACAGGGAAGCGACCAGCGCGAGAAATGCTTTCTTCATCGTATCTCTCCTTATTTGATAGTTAACCTATCAAATATAACGCAGGTTGATATCTTTTTCAAAAGAGAGCCAGGATGAGTCAGAGAGGGTGGTCATGCACCGATGACTAACACGACACGTCCTTCTTCTAACGCAAGTGATTTGATATTTCCGACTTTCACTTTTTGGAGCGGTCCGATCGCACTCAAGTCGAGCGTCAGCGTTCGGGCATCGTAAGCGATATAAGGGGAGTGGTTTAAAAACTTGTCGTTGAAGATTTCTTTATCCGTAGGCTCGACCTTCACGACAGTGAACACAATTTTCCGCCCGTGAGTCTCTTTTGGCACCAATGTCAGTTTCATCCGAACATCTTTCGAGAAGAAAGCGACCCCGACTTTCTTTGTCCCTGCTAAAATCAATTGTCCGTTGGTGATCTCGACGGTCACATCAGACAGCTCGGGGATTTTTGGACTTATGAACGATTGAAGTTTGGACGCCTCGAGTGGAACTGTGACCGCTACGTTATTCATCATCTTCTTAAACATACCACCAGCTCCATTTACCATTTTTATACTATTACAAATTAATTATACCTTTATTTTACAATCTTGAACCCTTTGTTTTAGAGAAAGTGATCCATAAGAAAAGACCAAGCTGCGCGCTTGGTCTTTTCGTTATGCCGATTTATCGGTCTTTTCTTTTTTCGCTTTTCGGGCAAGCGTCAAAATCTGATATACCTTGAAGAAGTCATACGCGGCTACGGCGATGATGAAGTACGTCCAGAAGCTGAAGCCGTACTCTTGCACCGAGTAGTAGGCGAGGACGGTGAACAGAATCCCGAATGAGAGACTGAACAAAAACATAACTTTTAAGTGTCGCGGCATCAATGCCACCTCATTTCTACATTAAGAATAATACGACCATGACGAGCGCGTTGTTAAACGCGTGAATCGCGATTGGCACGATCAAGCGACGCGTCTTGGCATAAGCGACCGTGAAGGCGAAGCTCATCGCCACGTAAACGAGAATCTTGTTGTCCCCGTGGATGAGCGCAAACAAGAGCGAGCTGACCGCAAACGCAATCCAGAACCCGAAGCGGGCGCTCAAGTTGCCGAACAAGATATGACGGAACAGAATCTCTTCCATGATTGGGCCGAGCAAGACGACCGAGAGCGTCATGACCGGGACGAGCCGGACGATATCCGCGATTTGTTCGGTGTTCTGAGACCCCATGACGTCACCTGATATCGCCGTCTCAATCAAGTTGGCGACGATGACGAGCCCGTACTGCATGAGAATCCCGAGCCCAATCCATTTGACCGTGTCGTTCAAATTTGACTGGATGCCCTGCTGCTTATACAGCTTCAAGTCGGGCCAGAGCAAGAAGATCGAGATGACGATCGTCAAACTGAACCCGATGGCGAACCAGAGGCCAGTTGCCGTCGGCGTGATCCATTCTGGGCGCACTTCGCTAATCAATACCGGAAAGAATTGAACAAACGCATACAGCAGAATCGGGATGATATGCCGGAGCCGAATGTTAGGCGCCATCGAAAAACGGGTATTTATCGATTGGTTTGAGTTTAGTGTAGCCAATTGAACACGTCCTTATTCCTAAGAGTCAACGTTCCTTTTGACCATTGTATCAAATAAGGTCTCTTGACCGCGAGTAGAAGCATTTTTTTGATGTTCCCGCTTGCATTTTCAGTCGTCTCATACTACACTAATCAATGTTAGCACTCCTTTTTGATGAGTGCTAAAACTTACGATTCAACGATACATCATTCATATTCGGAGGAGGTTTTTTCTATGTTAAAACCACTAGGCGATCGCGTCATCATCGAAGTCGTGGAGAAAGAAGAAAAGACGATCGGAGGCATCGTGCTTCCTGACACGGCGAAAGAGAAGCCGCAACAAGGACGCGTCCTCGCAGTCGGTACAGGCCGTGTCACGGACCAAGGTGAGCGGATCGCGCTCGACGTCAAAGAAAATGATTTGGTCATCTACTCGAAGTACGCGGGTACCGAAGTGAAGCATGAAGGCAAAGAATACTTAATCGTTCGAGAGAGCGACATTCTCGCAATCGTAGGCTAAGACTCACCATTTTTCAAAAACTTTTTTAGGGGGAAATGAACAATGGCAAAAGAAATCAAATTCTCAGAAGATGCACGTCATGCGATGCTTCGCGGTGTCGACGCACTCGCTGACGCGGTAAAAGTAACAATCGGACCGAAAGGACGTAACGTTGTCCTTGAGAAAAAGTTCGGCTCACCGCTCATCACGAATGACGGCGTGACGATCGCGAAAGAAATCGAACTCGAAGACCACTTCGAAAACATGGGCGCGAAGCTCGTTGCTGAAGTCGCCTCGAAGACGAACGAAGTCGCAGGGGACGGTACGACAACAGCGACAGTCCTCGCTCAAGCGATGATTCGTGAAGGTCTCAAGAACGTGACAGCGGGCGCAAACCCGATGATTCTCCGTAAAGGAATCGACAAAGCAGTTCGTCGTTCACTCGAAGAGTTGAAAGAAATCTCGAAACCAATCGAGTCGAAAGAAGCGATCGCACAAGTCGCGGCCATCTCGGCAGCGGACGAAGAAGTCGGCGAGTTGATCGCTGAAGCGATGGAGCGTGTCGGCAACGACGGCGTCATCACAATCGAAGAGTCACGCGGCTTCACGACAGAACTCGACGTCGTCGAAGGGATGCAGTTCGACCGTGGTTACTTGTCACCATACATGATCTCTGACTCAGACAAGATGGAAGCGGTGCTAGACAACCCGTTCATCTTAATCACTGATAAGAAGATTTCGAACATCCAAGAAATCATCCCAGTGCTCGAGCAAGTCGTGCAACAAGGGAAACCAATCCTCATCGTCGCAGAAGACATCGAAGGCGATGCGCTCGCGACACTCGTCTTGAACAAGCTCCGTGGTACGTTTAACGCGGTCGCGGTCAAGGCACCAGGATTCGGCGATCGTCGTAAAGCGATGCTCGAAGACCTCGCGACACTCACAGGCGGCCAAGTCATCACAGAAGACCTCGGCCTCGAGCTCAAGTCGGCAACACTTCAACAGCTCGGACGTGCATCGAAAGTCGTCGTCACGAAAGACACGACAACGATCGTCGAAGGTGCTGGAGACGAAGCGGCAATCAAAGCACGCGTTCAAACAATCCGCAACCAAATCGAAGAGACATCATCTGACTTCGACCGTGAGAAACTCCAAGAGCGTCTCGCGAAACTCGCAGGCGGCGTAGCCGTCGTCAAAGTCGGCGCGGCGACAGAGACAGAGCTGAAAGAACGTAAGCTCCGCATCGAAGACGCGCTCAATGCGACACGCGCAGCCGTCGAAGAAGGTATCGTCGCCGGTGGTGGTACGGCGTTCATCAACGTCATCCCAGCCGTTCGTGCGTTGCTTGCAGAAGTGACAGCGGATGAAGCGACAGGTGTTAAACTCGTCCTCCGTGCTCTCGAAGCACCGGTCCGTCAAATCGCGGAAAACGCGGGTGAAGAAGGTTCGGTCATCGTCGAGAAGCTCAAGAACGAATCAGTCGGCATTGGCTACAACGCCGCAACTGGCGAGTACGTCGACATGATTGCTCACGGTATCGTCGACCCGGCGAAAGTGACGCGCTCAGCGCTTCAAAACGCAGCGTCAGTATCAGCCATGTTCCTCACGACAGAAGCGGTCATCGCAGACAAGCCAGAACCAGCAGGCGCTGGCGGTGGCATGCCTGACATGGGCGGCATGGGTGGAATGGGCGGCATGATGTAAGATAATGCATTAAAATATTAAAAATCTCTTTTTGGTTTTTAACCAAAAAGAGATTTTTAATATTGATAATTCTATATGGTTCTAGTTAATACAAACACTTTGTCGTATTGCTATCAAATTTGTAAACGGTTAGTCTAAAAGTAGAAAACCTTAATTGAAAGGGTGAGATATATTGACTTACATAAATGTATTAGACAAAACAAAAGATTCAGTGATTGATAGCGACTATCTGACTATAAAAATTGATTATAAATACGCTATAGAAAAGTTATTCCCACTTATTAATCGACTGGATTTTCAAAGAAATTCATTGAATAAAAAGTACTATAAAAGATTGAAGCAGGATATCATTGATGGTTGTGTTTTACCTCCATTAACAATAGCTTTTGATGATGAAAAATTAAAAGAATTAATTGGAAATGAGAATATTGAGTTTCAAGAAATTTCCGAACTACTCGACACAAATATAGATAAGGGATTCATATTGGATGGTATTCAAAGATTAAGTGTTTTAAAAGAAGCTTCAGAAGAAGATGGATTTGAATTAAACACATCACTGTATGCAAACGTCATATTATCTAATTCAATTAATAAGCTATTATATAGAATGATTATCTTGAATAATGGCCAAAGACCAATGTCAGCTAGACACCAAATTGAAATATTGATGAATCGTACCATCGATCATATTGCGACAGATGAAAAATATCAACAATTTATTTATTCTGAGAAACATAGTGTTAGAGGGGACGGAAAGAGTAAACTAAAAAAAGAAATTTTAGTTAAATCCTATTTGGCTTACTCAACTAAGTCAATTAGTATAGATAATCAGAAAATAATTGAATCAAAGTTGAATGAGATTATTTCTGATAAAATCGTTAGCTCAGAAGTTAAAAATTCTGAAATTGAATTTAACATAATATTCAATTTCTTGATTGAGAAAATTGAAAATAACAAATTTGGTTATCACAAAATTGATTTAATAGAATGGCTCAATAATGAAAATAATTCAATTGGTTTATTTGTTGGAGTTGCAAACAATAATGATTTCTTAAACATTGATTACGCTGAATTGATGCAAATTATTGAAATTATTGAAGAGTTTATTGAAAACATCAATCCTTCTAAAGTTAAAGTGTCAAGCGTTAGAAGAACAGTAGTTTCTGATGTTGTTAAAAATTATAAAAAATTCCTAGAGGATGAGGACTATAGGAATGACTATATCCTGGGGATTTAATAATGAAGATGCATATGTTGAGGGAGTACTTTACAGAAGAAATGCTTCAAAATATTTTTCAAGGTGTAAAACAGAAAATTGGAGTAGAATTAGACGATGATATTAAAATAATTGATAGTTTCATTGCAATTGGTGACGAACCTTTAAACTTTAATAGTGATGAAAAAATATACTTATTAAAACTTTGTCGATTGTTTATGGGGAATTTAGTATTACATGATATAGATACTGATGAATCTTTACCACAGCTACCCTCAGTTTTTCAAAATATGTTTGTTACAAATGATTTAGAAGACGATGACGAATGGAAAGTTAATGAAATGGTAGATTTCATCATCGAATTTTCTAAATATACCGAAGAAAATAAAATTCAGAATCTATTAGACTCTGAATTTAGAAACAACAGAGAATTTTATAAGAATATTTCAACTGAAATTCAGCAATTCGTTACATACCAAACTAGAGAATCTTACTTAACAGCATTTGTTCACTTATATAGAACATATGAGTATATGTCATATGCATTTCCGTTAACATATATTCATAATACTAGTGATTTTTATGATAGTTACGATCAGTTAAGAAAGTTTTTCCATGATACAAACTCCGCAGAACTAGCTTTCTTTTCAAGATTTTTAAATGAAGTCTTTTTAGAAAACGATTATATTTCTGATGAGTTGTATGGCCAAAGTTTTGAGATTAGCTTCCAAACAAGTAACTATGAGGACATTAAAAGGACTTTACATCCAATTGTAACTTTGGTAAATAAGAAAACTAAAAAAGTAAATGAACAATTGACTCGGAAAAGGTTCTCTAAAGTTGATGATGTAGTAAACTTTGACGATGAGAGCAGCTCTTTAACTATCCAGATTTTAGTTTTCCATGATTTTATTATTGAATTACGTAATAAAATATTTCATTTCAAAGCATCGAGAAGAGATTCTATAGTTCCGAATAATATATATTTTGAAGAAATTTTTGAGATTCTAAATATCCATATTTATAATTGGATTGCAATGATTTTTAAATTTATTCTTCATTCGGCTCTAGAGAATCATGAACGATAAAAGATAGGTTATATTTTAAATATCTGATGAAGGAGCGACGATTCAATTCGTCGCTCCTTTCTTGTTCAATCCGTCTGTTTCCGGTTATACATCACAATACTCCCGACGAACATGACAAGTGCCCAAGTGGACAGAATCACAAGTTCCACCCATGTAGAGCCGAGTCCAGCACCCGCCTCGATTTGATGAGCGAGGTCGATCAAGACGATGTTCGGTAAGTACTCGAGGAGACCGATTACTGAGAAGCGGTCCTCGTACACCAACAACATCGGCGAGAACGAGAAGAAGAAAAACGCCGGCATGACGATGAGCGAGGCTTCCATGACCGTTTTCGTCATCAATCCGAGAATCGTCCCAATCCCGATATAAAAGAACGTCGAGACGATCAATGCGAGTGAGATGACGAGCAGGTTTGCAGGACTGTAATCCATGATAAAGGCACATGCCGCGATGAGGATGAGCGTCGTCACGAATGTGAGCGCGCTTTTTGTAATCAACGCTGTTAAAATCCCTTATATCAACGTATTAAAAATCCCTCAAATTAATGGATAATGAGTCTGACAACCTGAAAATGGAGTGTGAGACACATGATCCGAAGTGAGGGATTTTTTATG
>NZ_JACSLY010000022.1:0-19455 GCF_018618375.1 Exiguobacterium sp. E4787
CCGTTCCCATGCCGAACACGGAAGTTAAGCGCTTCAGCGCCGAAAGTAGTTGGGGGTCTCCCCCTGTGAGGATAGGACGTTGCCAGGCCAACGCGAAAGACGATCGAGCATCCGCTCGGTCGTCTTTTTTATAGATTTTATTTATAATTTTGCTTCCTTGACGGTATATATAATCTATTCCCGAACATTAACAACGGAAAGCAAATAGAACGAACACAATTCTGAACTTTCTGAACATCGTGAATTGAATTGCACTTTCGAGCTATACCTGTTACCATTACAGAAATATTTCGAAACAAAGATTCGGGTCCGATAGAGAAAGGGGCAATTGATTTTTATGTGGGAAAACAAGTTTGCAAAAGAAGGATTAACGTTTGATGACGTCTTACTCGTACCGCGCTTTTCAAATGTCTTGCCAAGAGATGTGGATTTAAGCACTAAACTTTGCGAAGGTCTTGAGTTAAATGTTCCAGTCATCAGTGCTGGTATGGATACTGTCACAGAAGCACCGATGGCCATTGCGATGGCGCGTCAAGGCGGCTTAGGGGTCATTCATAAAAACATGTCGATGGAGATGCAGGCTGAACATGTCGATCGCGTTAAACGTTCAGAGAACGGCGTCATCACGAATCCGTTCTATTTGACGCCGGAGCGTCAAGTATATGATGCAGAGTACTTGATGAGTAAATACCGTATCTCGGGAGTCCCGATCGTCAATTCAGAAACCGAGCGTAAATTAATCGGGATTTTGACAAACCGTGACCTTCGCTTCATTAAAGATTACTCGACGGTGATTGCAGATGTCATGACGACGGAAAACCTTGTTACGGCAAAAGTAGGGACGTCACTTGAAGAAGCTGAGCGCATCCTTCATCAACATCGAATTGAGAAATTGCCGCTCGTCGACGATTCAGGCGTGTTGAAAGGTCTCATTACAACAAAAGATATTGAGAAAGTCGAACAGTTCCCACATGCTGCAAAAGACAAACAAGGTCGTCTGCTCGTAGCAGCTGCCGTTGGTGTCACGAAAGATGCCGCATCACGTGCTCAAATTCTTGTTGATGCAGGTGTCGATGCATTAGTCGTTGATACGGCTCACGGACACTCAGCCGGTGTCATCGAGAAAGTGAAAGAACTTCGCGACATGTTCCCGACGCTTCCAATTATCGCTGGAAACGTGGCAACAGCTGAAGCAACACGAGCTTTGATTGAAGCCGGAGCATCGGTCATTAAAGTCGGTATTGGTCCAGGATCAATCTGTACGACACGTGTTGTCGCCGGTGTTGGTGTACCACAAATCACAGCAGTATATGATTGTGTCACCGAAGCTAGAGAACATGGTGTCACAGTTATCGCTGATGGCGGAATCAAGTATTCTGGTGATATTGTGAAAGCTATTGCAGCTGGAGCTCATGCCGTTATGCTTGGTAGCCTTCTCGCAGGTGTGAAAGAAAGCCCAGGAGAGATGGAAATCTATCAAGGTCGTCAGTTCAAGACGTACCGTGGAATGGGTTCTGAGGCTTCGATGAAACGAGGCAGCCAAGATCGCTATTTCCAAGAAGCCGATAAAAAGTTCGTACCAGAAGGTATTGAAGGACGCGTCGCTTATCGTGGTGAACTAGCCGATACTGTCTATCAACTCATCGGAGGCCTTCGTTCAGGAATGGGTTATTGTGGGGCTGCCGATATCCGTGCGCTACGTGAGGATACTCAGTTTATCCGCATGACTGGGGCTGGGTTACAAGAAAGTCACCCTCACGATGTCCACATCACTAAAGAAGCTCCAAACTATTCACGCTAAACAACAAGCCGTTGTCTCTAAATTAGAGGCAACGGCTTTTCGTTATCATTTTTTTGACTTGGCCACGAGAATTACAGTACCACCATCGTCCTGTGCAGGTAAGCTGACGGTCACTTTCCCATCTCGTTTGACGACGTAATGACGTCCGCTATAGCGGTCGACGAGCGTCGTTTTATGCTTGAGTTTTGTCTGGAACGTGATCGTTCGTTTGGCTTCTGTCGTGTTCAAGGCCACGAGAACAGAGTCTTTGCCGTGCTTCCGTTCAAAGACAGAGTATCCAGTGGCAGAACCACCAGCAACGACGGCACGCGTTCCTTTACTAAATACTTTTGAATAGTCGGCACGAATATTGAGTAGCTTTTGGTAATGCGTATGCATCGCTTTACCTTCTCCTTTGACTCGTTTCCAGTCGAAGTCATAACGGTTTTCATTGAACTCGCCCTTATCCATATCCAACGCATGTTTTCCGGACTGTCCAACCTCTTCACCATAGTAGATGACAGGCTGTCCTTTCGCCGTCATTTGAAGCGAGGCGGCGACCATATGCTTCCCTTCATCGCCTCCAGCACGTGATACGAGGAAACCGTCCTCGTCATGGCTGCTAAGGAATTGTCCGAGTGTCGCTTCATTCGAGAGTTGCGTGTTGCGATATTGAAGCGCGCTCTCGACATCATCAATGTTCCCGTTGATGAAACGTTCGGCCTGATACTTGAAATCAAAGTCGAGAAGTGAGTCCATCTGGCCACTCTGTAAGTAACCGCCCGTGTTGTTCACACTTGCACCGTAATGTTCGCCAATCATTTTGAAGTCCGGTTTGATGGCCGTCAATTCGTTTTTGAACGACTTCCATGTTGTAGAGTCGACGTGTTTGACCGTGTCGACGCGGAAGTAATCGATGGTGTTTCCTTTTTTCGTTTTCGAGCGTTTAATCCAATCCGTCTGCCATTTGACGAGTTGTTCACGGACGGCAGCCTCTTCGGTCTTAAAGTCCGGTAATCCGGAAAGAGACATCTTCAAGTCATCGCCATCGACCGGATTCGAACGAATCATGCCGTCGAACGCTTTGCGCTCTTGATCGGTTGGGAAGTTTGTGGCGCCCGTGTCTACAGCTCCTGGTTCCATCCCGTAGCCAGGGTGGTTCAAGACGACGTCGACCATAATCTTCATACCGCGAGCATTCGCTTCGTCAATCAGACGATGGAATGCTTTCATATCGCCGAGATGCTCATCGAGTTTTTCGAAGTTTTTCGCCCAGTATCCATGATAGCCATACTGTGATCCATCTTTACCGTAGCGAAGATCCCAATCGATATTATCGACAATCGGTGTAATCCAAATCGTATTGATGCCTAGCTTATCCAAGTAGTCGAGTTTCTTCGTCACACCGGCAAAGTCGCCGCCGTGATAAGACTCAAGATGGTCTTGGTCATAGTATTCACCGTTCGGGTTATTGTTCGTTTTATCCCCATCGTAGAATCGGTCGGTCAGCATGAAGTAAATCCGTGCCTCATCCCAATCGAACTCTTGCTTGTCCTTCATCGAGACCGGTCGGACCGTTAACGATGTTTTCGTCTTATGGACGTTACCGTATTGGTCAATCGCCGTAATCGTTAAGAATTTATTGCCCGGTTTGACGGTATCTTTGACTGCAATCGTCTGTTTGTTGAGGGCCGGGTCGACTTCTAGTTTAGCCGGTCCACCCAGAGGACGTGCATCGATGAACAGTTGACGCAGCTTGACGCCTTTCGGCAACGTCGGCTTCACCTGGACGACCGCGTTTTCTCGAGAACTGAGGGCTTTCGGTGCCACGCTTGCTGCCAGTTTAACGTTCGGACGACGATACTCGACGCTCGAAGCCTCGAAGTAAGAATCCTTCACTTCGGTCGTGACACCATCTTTTGTGACAAGGAACGTATAATCATGTTTCCCTTCCGGTAATTTGACCGTATGGCGGAACCATTCATTTTTGGCTTCGTACGTCATCGGGTACGTCGTGCCATTGACTTTCAATGCGACACTGTCGATTTCATCGAGTTGTCCTGCTTCATACAACGCTTTGTCACGGTAGAAGAACGTGACGGCACCATCTTCAAACAAGGGTCCTTGAATCGTCGGTACTTGATGGAACGTCCCTTTGCCGCTCTCGACGACGACTTTCGTCACCCGGTCGCTTCCCAATTTGACATAACGGTCTTCCCCGTAGCCATCTTTCACGACCCAATCCGTGCCCTTGCGGATGACAAAGCCTACATTGGTCGCATCTTTTCCGACTGGGATTCGGAAGATGGCGCCATTTTCGGTGATTTTATACGGGTCAACTTGACCGTCTTTGGCACCCGTGCTCCACGTCCATAAATTCCAGTCCGTGTAATCGTTGTCGGCCCGTACGTACAACATTTCGATGTAGCGTTGTGTTTTCCACGGATCGGCGATTTCAGTGATGGTTTTAAATGACGTCGTCAATGCTGGTAACGTCGTGTTCGACAGGTTGCCTTTCACGGCGTCCGCGGGAAGGGTCGCGGTATACGTTTGATTCAAACCGAGTGCTTCGGTCGGTGTGACAGTCACAGTCGATCCACTCGCTTCAGCCGTGAACGGTACAGCTGTCTCGCCATTCATCAAGCTGATGTTCGAAGCATCTAACGACACAGGTTCATTGAACGTCCATGTGATTGGGGATTTGATGTCCACTTGTTCCGATTGATTGGCCGGCGTGACCGCTGTCACTTCGAGTTGACTGACCGTCTCGACACCGCTCAACGTGAAGGCTGGGCTATATACCGATTGTGTCGACGGAGTCGCCGAAACATTCCAACTATCGGCGACTTTATTGGCCGCATTGCTTGGAATCGTGTCGAACGCACCGTGCTCGGTAGCGTTATTCCCGCTGAGTACCGTGAGGACCCGAACGGTATCATCATTGCTTAGACCAAGCAGGGACAATGGAATTTTGCCTTCAAAGCCTTTCGTGCGATCAATGGCAAACGAGGCGCCGTTTAAGTTGCTCAAGTTTGCGAGCGGCGTGGATTCCCCTGCTTCATACAGAGCGGCTTCTTTTACTGACGTGTCGCCATCGACGCGAAGTAAAATATGATACTGTGGTTTTTTATCAGTTTGGCTGAAGTTGAACGGATGGCCGAGCGGGTTTGTCGCTACGCCTGAATCTTGTTCATTGATTTGGAGGGCGATATTTATGTACTGACCATTGTCGCCCCAGTTCGGGACGGTGTTCGCATCCACATAAAAGTAAAGGTTACGCGCATCGTTCTGCAGATAGACGTCTCCTAAATCGAATCCTTGCCAACCCGCCTGTGGGGATGTGGCGAGCGCTGGCGTGTTCGCCCAATCCGTTTTTAAGCCATCAATCGAGATTGTCGCAGGCTCGGCCAATGCGTTCATCGGAACGCCGGCTTGGATGAGGAGAACGGATGATAAAAGTAACGTGGTCGTCTGTCGTGCCGTTTTCTTCTTCATAAAGCACCTCTTTCATGGAATGTGTCGTCTACAGGGCAACGAATTGTCAAAATTGTGCAAACGGTTTCAGGAATAGTTTAGCTGAATATGTAAGCGCTCACAATATTTTTTTTGAAAAATAATAAAAACGCCTATCGGTTAGAGAGGCGTTTGGTTCACGAAGCGTCCTTTGACAATCAAACGTTCGGTCGCATCGAACGTGCATGTGACGAGTGTAATCGTCGGTTCTGTTGTCGGATCGAGCACGTCGACCCGTGTCGGGGGAACGGTCTCAAGCGAAATGACCTCGTATTCGAACGTATGTGTCATGTCGGTCAAGTAGATGGACATGCCGACGTCGATGATGTGAAGCGGACCGAACAAGGCGGTCGGGCTTTGCGTGTAGTGGCCCGCGAGTGCATAGTTTCCGGTTCCCATTCGTTGGTCCGGGTCCATCGTTCCAGCCCCGACAGCCAAGTTCTCATTGTCGAGCCCGTATAAGATTGGGAGCTCGAGTTCGATTTCTGGAATCGAAATGAGGCCGACGGTCGGTAAATCATGAAATCGATTGCGCACGGTGAGAAGTTGTTCCCATGATAACGGCTCGACGTTTGAAAACTCAAATTCACCGGTTTCTGGCTGTTTCGGTTGAATTTCGGCGGTCACTTGTTGACTGTTCCATGCCGTGAGTTGGTCTTTCCACCACGATTCGGATAACAGGAGTGTACCAATTAACAAAAGGAGCCCACCGACGACGTAGCGTGACCGTTTCATCCATCTCTTCCTTTCTCAATGTTCCAACACGACATGAGCGCACTAACGGCAGCTGGTAATGTTTCTTCGGATAAGGCGGCAAATCCAAATAAAAACTGAGGAATCGTGTCGCTTGATTCGATGCGATAGTCTGTCATCGCATTGATTCGGATATTCGAAGCCTCGGCCAATCGTTTCAAGTCTTCACTTGTCGCGCTTGTACGAACAGACAGGACGACGTGAAGGCCGGCGCTCGCCCCCGTGACGGAGACGACCGGTTCATAAGGTTTAAAGGCAGCGATAATGATTTCAAGTTTCCGGCGATATGTCTTCCGCATCCGGTTCAAGTGTTTCTCAAAATCACCGGTCGCCATAAATGCTGCTAACGTATGTTGTTCGAAACGGGGTACGCTACACGTGAAGTGACGATAACGTTCTCGATAGCGATTTAACAGCGGAGGGGGGAGTACCATATAACCGATTCGCAATGAAGGCATCAATGATTTAGAGAATGTGCTCAAATAGACGACTCGCTCGTTTTGATCCATGCTTTGCAAAGAGGGAATCGGTTTGCCGCTATAACGGAATTCACTATCGTAATCATCTTCAATCACATACGTCTGTCGCTCCGATGCCCAGTTGAGCAAACGTTGACGTCGACTGACAGATAGAATGGTCCCAGTCGGAAATTGATGGGCCGGTGTGACATAGAGGGCATCAATGGATGCTTGCTCCACCAGGTCGACACGGACGCCGCTCTCATCGACAGGAATCGGGATGAACGTCCGCCGTTGATGGGCGAACAGTTGGCGGGTGAGCGGATACCCCGGATCCTCAATGCCGAACGTCGTAGTATCCGGCAACAGTTCTAACAATTGGGGCAACAGCTGCTCGGTTCCCGATCCGACAACGATTTGTTCAGGAGAACAATGCACGCCGCGCGAATGATAGAGATAGGTCGCAATTTCTTGGCGAAGAACGAAATCGCCTTGGACGGAGCCAAGTGACAGCAAATCGTGATGTTCTTCTGAGACGACTTGTTTTAAGTGCCGGCGCCAACGTTCGAATGGGAAAGCGGTCGTGTCGATTTGACTCGGATACAAGTCGAACTCATATGTTTTTTTCACCGGTAACGGTTCGATGACGCTACTGCCGCGCCGGACGTACAGTTCTTCTTGCGGTAACACGTAGAAGCCTTTGCGTGGCAACGACTCGATGTATCCTTCCGCGAGCAACTGGGCGTAAGCCAGTTCAACGGTCGTTTGTGATACATCTAAAAACTCACCTAACTTACGTTTGGACGGAAGTTTTGTCCCGGTGGTGAGGGTGTCATCAACGATGGCTTGTCGAATGTGCAAATAGAGTTGTTCATATAATGGGACGCTCGAGTCGGCCTCGAGCGAGAACGTGAGCATATCCATGATGTGTCCTTTCTGTGGTCAGCCAAAGAAAAAATAGAGCACGAATCCGATGACGAGGAGGAGCGAGACCATTCCCGTTTTTCCGAAAAAGCTGCGCTCCTGCGCGTCGTCACGACTGTTCCATTGATCCATTCCATCATCTCCTTTAATCTTTACAACATTCGAGAATCAAGAAATGAAGTCCTTTGTTCGAACTGACCACTTTAAAAAATATAAAACTGGCACTTTCAATATAGTCAAATCAATTTATACTTGCAAGTAGACTAGCTTATTGGAGGGGATCCATTTGGAAAAGAGACAAGTAGGGACAGACAAAGTAAAACGTGGTATGGCCGAGATGCAAAAAGGTGGCGTCATTATGGACGTCATCAACGCGGAGCAAGCCAAAATTGCTGAAGCAGCAGGTGCAGTTGCCGTCATGGCACTCGAGCGCGTACCTTCAGATATTCGCAAAATGGGCGGTGTTGCTCGTATGGCCGACCCGACAATCATTGAAGACGTCATGGGTGCGGTATCGGTACCGGTCATGGCGAAGTGCCGGATCGGTCACATCGCTGAAGCACGTGTCCTTGAATCAATGGGGGTTGATTTCATTGACGAGAGTGAAGTATTGACACCTGCTGACGAAGAGTTCCATCTCTACAAACGTGACTACAAAGCACCGTTCGTCTGTGGCGCGCGCGACCTTGGTGAAGCATCACGCCGCATTGGGGAAGGTGCAGCGATGATTCGGACGAAAGGTGAGCCGGGAACCGGCAACATCGTCGAAGCGGTTCGTCACATGCGTACCGTTCAAGCCCAAGTGAAACGATTGCTCTCGATGAGCATCGACGAAGTGATGACGGAAGCACGTGATCTTGGTGCCCCGTTTGAAGTACTCATGCAAATCCGTGAAGCGGGTCGCCTCCCGGTCGTCAACTTCGCAGCAGGCGGAATTGCGACACCAGCCGATGCGGCACTCATGATGCACCTCGGAGCGGACGGCGTCTTTGTCGGATCAGGAATCTTTAAGGCGGAGAACCCTGAGAAATTCGCCCGTGCCATCGTTGAAGCTACGACGTACCATGATGACTATGAGCGCATCGCGCACTTGTCGAAAGGACTCGGCGAAGCGATGAAGGGACTCGACGTCCGCACGCTCAAACAAGAAGAACTCATGGCACCGCGAGGTTGGTAAGATGACCACGATTGGTGTACTCGGAATGCAAGGTGCAATTCGCGAACACGTTCACATGCTCGAAGCACTTGGTGCGAATACACTCGTCGTCCGCTCGGTCGATGACTTAAATCGAATCGATGGACTCGTCTTACCGGGTGGGGAGAGCACGGCGATGCGTCGCCTACTCGATCGGTACGAGTTGCTCGAGCCGTTACGTGAGAATACGGAGTTGCCGATGTTCGGAACGTGCGCTGGTTTGATTTTGCTCGCGACCGAAGTCGAAGGATATGATGCGCACTTGCGTAAAATCCCAATGACGGTCAAACGGAATGCGTTCGGACGACAAGTTGATAGCTTTGAAGTCGATTTGACTGTTAATGGAATCGATGACGCTGTCGAAGCGGTGTTCATTCGAGCGCCGCAAGTCGCATCGGTCGAAGCGAGCGTTGAGGTGCTCGCCGAGGTCGAGGAAGCGATTGTCGCGGTTCGGTATGACAAGTATATGGCCTGCTCGTTCCACCCGGAATTGACGGACGACTTGTCGATGCACCGCTATTTCTTGGACATGGTTGAAGCGACGAAGCGACAACTCGCCTGATTGAAAGGCTCTCTAGCAAATAGGGAGCCTTTTTCATGTGTTTTTTTGCTACACTGTAACGAGATACGTATAGAAAGGGGCAAGACCGTGAGACAAAGATGGATCGGAAGGATGCTCGTTTGGGCAATCCTTTTAAATATGATCGTGCCGACGGATGCATCGGCGGCACCTAAAGTTGATGCGACCGGCGCGATGCTCGTGGACATGACGACGGGACAAATCCTGTTCTCACAAGAAGAGGACGCGATGCTTCCTCCGGCATCAATCACTAAGCTGATGACCGCTTTTCTCGTCCGAGAAGCCATCGAAGCAGGTGACCTCAGTTGGAGCCAAGAAGTGACCCCGAGCGACAAGGCGTTGGCGCTGACCCGAAAACCAGGATTGGCTCGGATTCCGCTCGTCAATAAACCGTACACGGTGAAAGAGCTATACGACGTGGCGTTGATTCGTTCCGCGAACGAGGCAGCGGTCACATTGGCCGAGGCCGTCTCTGGTTCGGAAGGGGTATTCGTAAAGAAAATGAACGAACGGGCGACCGAACTTGGCATGACCCAAACGACGTTCGCCAATGCATCGGGACTTGACTCTGTGTCAGCGGGACGTCCAGGGGAGAATTTGACATCGGCCAATGATTTGATGATGCTAGCTTTGGCGTATTTGACGAAGTTCCCGGAAGTGCTCGATGTGACGAAACAAGCGTATGTTGATATCGATGGAGTCCGATTTGAAGCGACGAACCGGATGCTCGCTGGTCGTGATTTAGCCTATCCGGGTATGCTTGGCTTTAAAACGGGCACGACCGACGATGCCGGTTACTGCTTTATCGGCGTGTCGACGCGAGATGGACGTACCGTGTTATCGGTCGTTCTCGGAGCGAAGACCGATCAAGGGCGCTATACTGCTACAAAGGCGCTTCACGACTATGCCTATGGCGATTTCGTCTTGACCCCTATTTTACGGACTGGTGAAATCGTCCCGGCGACGCTGCATGTCGCTGAAGGTACAGTCGAGTCGGCAAAAGTGCGCACGACGTCAGCTTTTGAAGTACTTGTTGAAAAAGGACAGGCCGTACCCGAACCAACGTATGACCTTCCTGATACAAAAGCTCCAATTGCGGCCGATCAACAGGTCGGGACCGTCACCATCGAGCCTTCCGGAAGCGTCCGGTATCTAGATGGTGAACTTCCACCTAAAGGAACGCTCGTCGCGGCCGAACCGGTCGAGATGGCGTCGTTTTTGACACGCATGACGCGTGCCTTCTCGGACTTTTTAGATGAGATTCGACTCGTGCTCGGAAAACTGAGTCTTGTCGATAGAGTTGAGATGTTGTAAAGTAAAACTAATTCAATGACAGATGCAATGATGGGGAAAAGTACGTTACGGTCATCTACTGACAGAGAGCTAGTGGTTGGTGCAAACTAGTGGGATGATGTAACCGAATCGGCCTCGGAGCATTGGCTTGGAAACAAGTCACGTTACGCACACGTTACGTGCATCGAGTGGCCCGATTTCGGGCAACGAGGGTGGCAACGCGGATCCAAGGTGGTTCGTCCCTTTCCTACGGGAAAGGGGCGTGCCACCTTTTTATGTGAAAAAAGGAGGAATAACGAATGTTAGACATTAAACGATTACGAACAGATTTTGAAGAGATTAAAACGAAGCTAGCTCATCGCGGCGAGGATTTGAGTGCGCTCGATCGTTTCCCGGAGCTAGAAGAGAAACGCCGCAACTTGATCAATGAGGTCGAAGTGAAGAAAGCGAAACGAAATGAAGCGACGAAGCAAATTGCGGAATTGAAACGCAATAAGCAAGATGCGGATGGACCGATTCTCGAGACCCGCCGTCTCGGGGATGAAATCAAATTACTCGATGAAGAATTGCGTGAAGTCGAGGCCGAGTTGAACTTGATTCTCCTCAGCATCCCGAACATCCCGCACGAATCAACGCCAATTGGCGAAACGGAAGACGATAACGTCACGATCCGTGAAGTCGGAACAAAACCGACGTTCGAATTTGAACTCAAACAGCATTGGGACGTCATGGAAGACTTGAAAATCGTCGATGTGGAACGAGCGGGTAAAGTGACAGGCAGCCGGTTTGTCTTTTATAAAGGTCTCGGCGCACGTCTCGAACGTGCCCTCATCAACTTCATGATGGATATGCATGCCGATGAACATGGCTATTCTGAAGTGCTTCCTCCTTATATGGTCAATCGAGACGCGATGACCGGGACGGGACAACTTCCTAAATTTGAGGAAGACGCATTTAAAGTGGCGGACACGAACTACTTCCTCGTACCGACGGCAGAAGTTCCGGTGACGAACATGCACCGTGAGGAGATTATCGCTGAAGACCAACTTCCAATCACGTATACAGCGTATAGCGCTTGTTTCCGTTCAGAAGCAGGATCAGCCGGACGCGACACGCGTGGGCTCATTCGTCAGCATCAGTTCAACAAAGTCGAGCTCGTCCGGTTTGTGAAACCTGAAGAGTCTTATGAACAACTCGAACTCTTGACGGGCCACGCTGAAGAAGTGCTTAAGCGTCTTGGTCTCCCATATCAAGTGCTCAGCATGTGTACGGCAGATCTCGGCTTCACAGCTGCGAAGAAATATGACATCGAAGTGTGGATGCCGGCGCAAGGGATGTATCGTGAAATCTCATCTTGTTCGAACTTTGAAGACTTCCAAGCACGCCGGGCCGGAATCCGTTTCCGTCGCGAAGCGAACGCAAAACCTGAATTCGTCCATACACTCAACGGTTCTGGCCTCGCAGTCGGACGGACTGTCGCTGCGATTTTAGAGAACTTCCAACAGGCTGACGGTTCAGTCGTCATTCCGGAAGTATTACGTCCATATATGGGCGGCATCGAGAAAATTGAAATGCCTCAGTAATGAACAAATAATCCCGTCTGAACCGTATCGTTAAGACGGGATTATTTTCGGTTTTTTTAATGTTTTTTCACAAAAGGGTTTGACATCTGTCTGCCAAGTTGGTACTATAAATCATGTCGAGCGAGATGTTTGCTCACCAATTGTATATGAGCTTTGGAGGTGTACCCAAGTGGTTTAAGGGAACGGTCTTGAAAACCGTCAGGGGTGTAATAGCCTGCGTGGGTTCGAATCCCACCACCTCCTCCATTTTTATTTTTGGAGGCTCAACAATTTCATACTTTTTTGGAGGTGTACCCAAGTGGTTTAAGGGAACGGTCTTGAAAACCGTCAGGGGTGTAATAGCCTGCGTGGGTTCGAATCCCACCACCTCCTCCACTTTCTTTTTTTTACACTTTTTTAAGCCTGGAGTTGTACCCAAGCCCGGCTGAAGGGGACGGACTCGAAATCCGTTAGGAGTCGTAAGGCTCGCGTGGGTTCGAATCCCACCAACTCCGCTTGTTTTGGCATCTGCATGGGCAGATGCGTTTTTTTATGGTCGCAGACTCCGGTCTGCGGCTTTTTTGTTTGTGTCAATCTAGCGAAAATCAACTAATTCGTTAATCAATCGGGAATCTTAATCATATAGACTGTGATGGCGCAAAAGGAAGGAGAGGAGCGTCATGGATTGGATTGACGTATATATCGATGAGGTCATACGGCACGTTCCACCGAAGCGGCGTGAGGAAGCCGCTGCCTCGGTTCGGCAATCGATTGAGTCAGCGTTGCCCGAACAACCGTCTGAGGCAGACGTGAAACGGGTGTTAGCAGAGATGGGGCATCCGGCCGTCGTGGCCGCGCGTTATAAGGAAGGGCAGTATGTCATCGGCCCACGTTTTTTCCCCGTGTATGTGACTGTCGTTAAGCTTGTCGTTCCAATCGTCTTAGCTGTCGTTTTCTTTGGGCTTGTATTCGCTAGCATGCCGACGTTCTCAGGACCGCTTATGCTGACAGTCGGCACCTTTTTGACGAACATGTTCGATGCGTTATGGGATGTTGGGATTCAACTCGTGTTTTGGATTACGCTTATCTTCTTTTTGATTGAGCGCTATGCACCTGATAATGTACCGGCGCCAGACATGAAGTGGGATGTGTCTAAGCTGAAAGAACGGGTGAAGGGCGGTCGAATCGGTAGATTTGATGCGGGATTCGGATTATTTTGGACAGTGGTTTGGTTTGGGGTGTATCTCAACGCCGAACGCTTGCTAGGAATCTATGAATCGACGAGCGCTGGTTTCGCGATGATCACGCCAATCTTCAATCAGTCGTTCTTACTAGAAGTGATTTTGTTGTTCGTGACCGTCATTTTGCTTCAAGTCGTACTCGGGGTATGGAAATGGATCAAAGGGCATTGGACGTATGCGCTCGCTTCGTTTAATTTGGTTTATAATCTCGTCTCGGCCACGTTCATCATTTGGATGGCGAGTTCTCCGCAGTTGTTCGATTCACGCTTTTTGAATTGGCTGGAGACGAATGTCCCGAATGGGGTAAATTCGTTTGGATGGGTATTCGGTTTGGTCGTGGCCATCACGATTGTGGCAGCTGTATTCGATTCCATCGATGGATTCCGAAAAGCTCGGAAGACACCGACGTATCGGAAATCTCATATCGCCCACACATAAAAAGAAGGTGCGCCGCTCAAGTGAGCAGTGCACCTTCTTGTTTATCTGACTTTCGCTTCGCGAGCGATCGTCAATTGTTTCTCGATTTTCTCAAGGATAAGTTCGACCGAGTTCGGGTCGTTAATCAAGTCATACTCTTCGATTGAGAGACGAAGTACCGGGCAAAGATTGAAGTTGTTGATCCACTCCGTATAGCGTTCGTACATTTCTTCCCAATACGTGATTGGTGTTTGTTGCTCCATCTCACGTCCGCGCATTTGAATGCGGTCGAGCACTTGCTCGAACGAACCTTCGAGATAGATGAGCAAGTCAGGATGTGGGAAGAACGGAGTCAGCACCATTGCTTCAAACAAACTCGAGTACGTCTCGTAGTCGGTTGGAGACATCGTCCCTTTTTCGTAGTGCATTTTGGCGAAGATGCCTGTATCTTCATAAATCGAACGGTCTTGGATGAAACCGCCGCCGTATTGGAAAATCTTCTTCTGTTCTTTGAAGCGTTCCGCCAAGAAATAGATTTGGAGGTGGAAGCTCCAACGCTCGAAGTCATGATAGAATTTATCGAGATAAGGGTTCGTATCTACTTTCTCAAGTGAAGTGCGGAAGTTGAGGGCGTCGGCAAGTGAGTTCGTGATTGTCGATTTACCGATTCCGACCATTCCACCGATTGTGATGATCGTGTCATTCGGAATGTTATATTTTTCATTCAGCGTCATTTGATTTGTGCTCCTTTAGTCAATTCTAATTCACGTTCGATCGTTGCGAGGACGTGCGTCAAATCATCCGGGTTTTGGACGAAGTCGAGCTCATCTCCACTGAACGAAAGAATCGTCACTTCGGGGTGTGTCGCGCGGTATGATTCGATAAACGTTTCATAATCGCGGGCGAGCTGTTCGAGGTAGTCGCGAGACATATTCTCTTCTACTTCACGTCCACGCAAAGCGACACGTTTCATCAACGTCTCGATGCTGGCGTGTAAGTAGATGACGACATCAGGCTTGGGCATATCGTGTGTCAAAATCTTGTAGATTTGCTCATACTTGTTCAAATGAGCTGGTCTCAGGGAACGGTGGGCAAAAATCAAGTTTTTGAAAATATGATAGTCCGAAACGACGGATTGCTGTTGACTCAAGTGGTGTTTGTGGATATCGTCTAATTGCTTGAAGCGATTGCAAAGGAAAAACATTTCCGTTTGAAAGCTCCATTCGTCGATATCTTCGTAAAACTTGCCGAGAAACGGATTCTCTTCTACAATTTCATTCAGCATCTGCATTGAAAAGTGCTGACTGATGATATGGGCCAGTGACGTTTTCCCGACACCAATCGGTCCCTCTACCGTTATAAACATATGATGTCATCCTCCATTATCCAAAGTGCAAGTTCCATTCTAGCATACAATGAAGTGGATAGGGCGAGCGAAATGATTTTCATTTTTTTTCATAATAAGTGATAAGAAACGGAGTGTGTATATGGAACGAGATGAACGATTTATGAGGCTCGCCATAGAAGAAGCAAAGAAGGCGGAAGCAATCGGCGAAGTGCCGATCGGATGCGTCATCGTTAAAGGTGATGAGGTGATTGCCGCGGGTCATAATCGCCGAGAAACGGACTTATTGGCCGCGGCCCATGCCGAAATGATTGCGATTGAACAGGCGAACCAGGCGCTCGGCAATTGGCGTTTGGAAGATTGCGAACTGTTCGTCACGTTAGAGCCTTGTCCGATGTGCGCGGGGGCCATCGTGCTGTCTCGTGTGAAACGTGTCATCTTTGGTGCCCATGATCCGAAGGGAGGGTGTTGCGGTACGCTCATGAACCTCGTTCAAGACGAACGCTTCAACCACCAAGCCGAAGTGACGGAGAATGTTTTAGCAGAAGAATGTGGCGAGTTGCTGACAGTCTTCTTCCGAAACCTCAGAGAAAGGAAGAAGCAGGCGCGGCTTGAACAGAGAGGTTGCAACCCATCTGATTAAACAGTATAATGTAATAGCACTCAACGTAGTGCCTAATTTCATTTACCCATTTGCCGTGCTAGGCGGGGAGGTAGCGGTGCCCTGTAACTCGCAATCCGCTATAGCGAGACTGAATTCCGATTCGAGGGAGTGCATTGGTGTGGTCTGTCCTCGTGTAAGTGGCGTTGACGTCTGAGTCCTGCGCAACGGTCACCCATGAACCAGGTCAGGTCCGGAAGGAAGCAGCCTTAAGTGGTGACGTACCGTGTGCCGCAGGGGTGCTTGGGCCGAGCAAACTGCATGAGTAACGCACATTGACGTGCTTTCAGAAATCGGTGCGCGGCAGATTTATTTAATAACTTCAATCTACGGCCCCAGGGTTGTAGATTTTTTTGTATGATGAAATAGAGAATGTAAGGAAGAAAGGAGGCGGGGACATGGCGTATCAAGCGTTGTATCGGGTTTATCGTCCGCAGTCGTTCCAAGAGGTTGTCGGTCAAATTCATATCACACGTACGATTCAAAATGCGTTGCTTGAAGAACGAATGTCACATGCCTATTTGTTCTCGGGTCCACGAGGGACCGGTAAGACAAGTTTGGCGAAAATTATCGCGAAAGCCATCAACTGTGAGACAGCACCCACACGAGAACCGTGTAACACATGCCCGACTTGTATCGCAATCACGGAAGGGACGAGCCCGGACGTGTTTGAAATCGATGCGGCTTCAAATAATGGGGTCGATGAGATTCGAGAAATTCGGGATAAGGTCAAATATCCGCCTTCTCAAGCGCGCTTCAAAGTATATATCATTGATGAAGTGCACATGCTTTCGACTGGGGCGTTCAACGCCTTATTGAAAACGCTGGAAGAACCACCGGCGCATGCCATCTTTATTTTGGCGACGACAGAACCGCATAAAATTCCGGCAACTATCATCTCACGTTGCCAGCGCTTTGATGTGAAACGGCATGAAGTCGGTCAATTGCAAACACGTATGGCATATATCTTGAACGATCAAGATTATGACTATGATCCAGAGGCGCTCAAGCTGATTGCTCGTGCTGCCGACGGTGGGATGCGCGATGCACTCAGCCTACTCGACCAAGCACTCGCTTTTAGCGATGGCCGTTTGACCGAAGATGCTGTTCTAGAAGTGACCGGCGCGGTAACGGACGATGCTCTACTTGATATGGCTTATGGCTTACAACAGAAGCAACTCGATCAAATTTTGAGTACGTTGGAAACGATGCTTCGTGAAGGTAAGGATTTGAAGCGATTCATTGAAGATCTCGTGTTCGTTCATCGTGATGCCTTACTATTAAAGGCTTCACCTCAAGCGGTCGATTTACTCGAACGCGCCCGTCCGACAGAGACGTTCCGACAATTTGTTGAAGCGACGTCGACGGACGAACTGTTCCAAGTGATTGAAGAGTTGAATGACTGTCAGCAACAGATGCGATTATCAAACCATCCGAAAGTCTTAGTTGAGTTAACGTTTATTCGGATTGCCGAACAAGGACGGACGATGACAGAGCAGATGAAACAACTTCAAGAGCAGGTCCGTGAACTGAGTCGCGAGTTGAATGAAGTCAAGAAAACGGGTGTCCCTGCAGCGGAAGCAACAGCGGAGAAACCGAAAGTTGCCAAGCGAACTCAAATTCGAGTCCCGAAAGAACGCATTCGTCAATTATTGCAACGAGCGGAACGCCAACACTTAAACGCAATCCGTGATAGTTGGGAAGACATCATGGGGAACATTCGCACGCAAGATGGTCCGATTTTTGCACTGTTCTATGAGAGTGAGGCTGTGCTTTGTGCTAGTGACACCTTACTGGTACAATTTAAAGATGGGATGACGTGGCATTACGAGCAGGTTAGCTCGAACGGTCGCACGCGAGACGTGATTGAACAAGCCTTATTCGAAGTGACGGGGATTCGTCGAGAAATCATGGCTGTACTCGAGACCGATTGGGTTGAGTTGAAGAATGAGTTCATCCTTCGTAAACAAGCTGAACGTTCGGATCATAAGGAAGAGGAAGTGGAGGAAGAAGATCCACTTGTCTCAAAGGCCCTCGAACGTTTCGGTGACGTCGTTGAAATTGAAGAAGTTTAAAAGGAGGCGCTCTACATGCGTGGAATGGGAAACATGAACAACATGATGAAGCAAATGCAGAAAATGCAGAAAGATATGGCGAAAGCTCAAGAAGAATTGAAAGACTTAACGGTCGAAGGTACAGCAGGCGGCGGCATGGTTAAAGTGGTCGTTAGCGGACATAAAGAAGTGCTTGATGTCATTATTGCTGAAGATGCTGTAGATCCAGACGACGTCGAAATGTTGCAAGACCTTGTGTTGGCGGCGGTCAACGACGGGATGAAACAAGCTGACCAACTAGTTAATGATAAAATGGGACGTTTTACGCAAGGGATGAACCTTCCAGGTTTTTAAGTGAAGAAAGGAAAGATGCGAGTTGCAATACCCTGAAGCGATCGGACGTTTGATTGAAAGCTTTACAAAATTGCCGGGCATTGGTCCGAAAACTGCTATCCGTCTAGCGTTCCACGTACTTGATATGGAAGAAGACGATGTATTGACGTTCGCTAAGGCGCTTGTCAGTGCTAAGCGTGATATTAAATATTGTACGGTGTGTGGACACATTACAGATGTGGATCCATGTGCCATTTGTACAGATTCGCATCGTGATGAGACGGTAGTCTGTGTCGTTCAAGATTCTAGAGATGTGATTGCGATGGAGAAGATGCGAGAGTACCGCGGGAAGTATCATGTCTTGCATGGGGCGATTAGTCCGATGGAAGGAATTGGTCCTGAAGATATTAACGTCTCGAGTTTGTTAACACGTCTCCAAGAAAATGAAGCGATTAGTGAAGTCATTTTGGCAACTAACCCGAACATTGAAGGGGAAGCGACTTCGATGTATCTATCTCGACTTTTAAAACCGACCGGTATCCGTGTAACGCGTCTTGCTCACGGGTTGCCCGTGGGTGGCGATTTGGAATATGCGGATGAAGTGACATTATCTAGAGCGATGGAAGGTCGACGGGAACTATGAAGTGGTTTCGTAAACCTTTACGCTATGGTTACGATCAAAGGTTTTTGTCGGAGTTGTTAGATGCTAAGGCAAAGTACGAATCGAAACGTCACATTCTTGAAGTGAGCATCGAAGATACCGGTGAGTTAGCAGCCCAAGTGAAACAAGCGGAAGCCCTGTACTTCTTTTATTTGAAAGAAGCGAAGCGACGCAATGTTTCACTGTCTAACTTGATGTCGTGAGGCGAGATATTCTATCTCGCCTTTTTCTATGCTGAATCACGTTAGGCTATACCGATTATTTTTTCTCTATATAATGAAGGAACTAGAATTATATCTCGAGATTTAATCTGGTAGAGACAAGATATGAAAAATAATTTAAAGTTTTTCTGAAAAAGCTATTGTGCACTTAAAGTTTTATTGATATATTAATAGACGTCGCCGAGAGCGGTTTTAAAAATCGAAAAAAAGATATTGACTTCCAGTTAATAGCTTGTTAAGATATTTAAGTCGCCAAGAAACGACAGACGAACTTTGAAAACTGAACGATGAGGCAAAAAAGTTTTACAATGTTTGAATGAAGCGCAAGCTTCGTCATTTTTTAAAGAGCTATATCAAATTCTTTGGAGAGTTTGATCCTGGCTCAGGACGAACGCTGGCGGCGTGCCTAATACATGCAAGTCGAGCGCAGGAAATCGACGGAACCCTTCGGGGGGAAGTCGACG
>NZ_JACSLY010000023.1:0-13010 GCF_018618375.1 Exiguobacterium sp. E4787
TGTCGCAACTTAAACGTTAGGGTGAGATTATGATTGCTGGCAAGTCCTTTTTCTTTTCAAAAATAGGAGTGCAGAGTTGTGTACGTTTCCGTTGCACACTTCTGCACTCCTATTTTGCATTACACATCAACAGGAGAGGATGATTCAGATGGACAGCTACCAACTAGATCAACAGACGATGGACGAGATGACGGAGGTATTGCTTCGACGCCTTCCGGACCGGCTCCAAGAAGATTTTGACGACTTAAAACTTGTGAGCATGGATCTTCTTTGTGATGTGAAGGAAGGAGAACGCTTGACCCACCTCACCGTCTTTTTCAATACCAATATGATTCGACGGAATCGTCGTACATAAGAACAAAAATATTTGTATACATGTATACATGTAGATTTGTATACGCGTATACATGTATACATTTTTTAAAGTCTTCATTTCTGTAGGTTCATGAACAAGGACTGAACTGGCTCTGGACGGGGAATCGTTTTAGAGAGGACCAGAAGGGGGGAGACGTGATGGACGAGCGGATACTTGATGACTATGCGTTCGATGGATTGGATCCGTTCGTCCGGACCGTGTTCTCGGAACTGATGGAACATCCCGAGTGGATGCGTGTTGTCGACAAGGAACATTGCGTCGAGAAGGTCGTCCGGTTTGATGACGGACGGAACTCGCCTTACTTCCGGGTGGTGATCTATCTGGATGCAGAAGAGCGTCCGATTAAGATCGTATATCTATATGGGACATGGGTGGTGGGGAAGGGAGACGTCAGTTTTGTGGTCTCAGAGCTCTCCAAGGGTGTATTCGAATATGAGGTGATGCATGTCCAGTGGCTCATCAAGTATCGCTTCGAGGATTGGGGCGTGTCTGAAGACGGGGCATGGGAGAAGGAATGGTAATCCGGGCTCATGCGTGAGCGTCTAACGCCTTATGGCGAAGTCGCTCATCGCACCGCTGCCCCCCTGACGGCCCGATAACAAGAGCTGCTGGCTCACCGCCGCATCTCTATGTTCCTGGCCCTTTCTAACGGGAGGCACGGAGCGTAAGGGCAACGTCAAAAGCAAGAGCGTGGGCGCGTCTAACGCCACGCGGAGTGGCATTCGAATCTAGGACAGGCCCAAATCGCGGACGCAATTCTCGACAGGATCGTACACGACTCCTATAAAATCCTGGTCGATGGCGAAACCTCAATGAGGGAACACCACGGGCTAGGGATAAGCTAAGATCTTGGCCATCGATGAGTCGATGGCCTTTTTCTTCATATTGACTCGCTCAGTCGTCCGCACTAGTGGCTCTCTGTATCCGCAATACTCAGCAGGACAAAAAACGCATCCTTCGAGTTTTTGAGGATGCGTTTGAGCAATGTGACTCTATTTGACTCGCGTTTATATTCCTACATATAAGCATACAACTGATGGTAGTTTCCAAGGTGGAGCGACGGAATGGACGTATCAGACATTGGAGCGGAAAGGATATATCATAAAATTGGTATTTTTCGAGCATATATCACAAGGTTGATGTTGTCGCGCGATTCAATAAAAACGAGTTTTTTCATCATGGATTAGCTCGTCTATATTATTAATTGTAATAATTAAAATTTATTATTTTACTAATATTTCGTTTTTGGGCATAGAATGATAGCTTCTTGCTGTCGTATGTGAATATATAAAGTATTTACCGGGCTCTTCAAAAATATAAGAAATTACATACAGTCCGTCTTGTTGATAATTGGCTTCAATTTTTTCGTGTTGGCTTTCCTCTTGGCCTTCTTTCCATATCTCGAATTCAACTTTATCCGCATCGTCTACTTTCTCGTTTCCTTGAGAAACAGTTGCTATAAGTTCAATAACTTCGTTTGCTTTTACTATTTCAGGATCTGTTTTAAATTGTACATCAATTAATTCTGGAATCACTTCAGGTCCATTATTGCTTACTGTACTTCCACAACCAGATAATACTAACAAAACAATCAACAGTGAAAAAAACCTTGCCATCTTTTTTCTCTCCTTTAAACGATTTAATATTAACATACACGAAAATGTGATGTATTGATTATTACATTAAAAGTGACCTGATCATGCAATCTTATTAGCTATCGAGCATAGACCCCATGTCACTTTTAAGGTTCAAGACTTTATAGAGCGTCGTATGCTCGATTGGTTTACTTTTCTATATAAAAAATAAAGAAATGTACATTTTATATATTAAGTTCAATTTTATATATTAAGTTCAAAAGATATTAATTGAACTTAATCCAAAAAGTTGGATCATGAAATAGATCATCTGGTGACTTCGACAACCTAGGTTTGAATTTGGACCTTCATATCCGTAAATTTATCATCGACCGTTAGACACGGCCTTAGTAACCTAAGGTTCGTCTCGACGTATATTGCCAGTTGAAGGTCATCAAAGGAGAGAAGAGTCTGTACTTCAAGATTGAATCGATTAAAGATTGTCTACCCATCCATATCGTTTTTAATATCTACATAGTGAATGTGTATGTCGCACCTGAGATTGTATTCCCCAGGCACTCGTAGGGGGGTGGGGGCACGAACGAAAGCTCATCCTAACTTTCTGAAGTTTTTCTTGCGAGTCAGTTAGCGTTTGGTCACCGAGACTTTAAAAGCTTTCGGACATAAAAATCGCCCCATAAAAATTAGATTATCAGGTCCAACTTTTACGGGGCATCTAATATTCTGTGGTCTAAATATTAAGTGATTTACTGAAGTAATTATATAGTGTTAAACAATTTCGCCTCTGAAATTCAGAAAAATTGGGATGGGTTGACTGTATTCCCTGCACTTGTAGCTGAGTACGAATAGTTTCCTCGATGGACTTCAAAGTGTAAATGAGAACCGGTCGAATTTCCGGTACTCCCCATCGCACCGATGTTCTGTCCTCGGGTCACACGTTGTCCGGCGGAAACGGACAATGAGCTCATGTGAGCATAAAGGGTAGTCCAAACTTGACCGCCTATGACATGCGTAATGATGACATGATTTCCATAAGGTCCACCCCAGCCTGCTCGAGTTACAGTTCCTGTTTGAGCAGCCATAATAGGAGTTCCTACTGGTCCAGCTGTATCTAGTGCATTATGGAAGCTGTAGCCATTGGCCCCGCCTGCTGGACCCCATCCTTGGGTTACGATACCTGAGGTTGGACGTTGAAAAACTCCGCCACTTGTTGGAGAAGCGAGTGAATCCGTAGTCTTTGAAGTGTTTACCACTTTCTCAGAGTTTGGTGATTTTTCGAGAGAGGCTTTATTCTCGCTGATTTCATTTTTTTCGGCACTTTTTGCTTCTGCAGCTTTACGCGCAGCCTCTTTGGTACGAATTTTAGCTTGTTCTTCAAGCCTTTGGGCTTCAATCTCTGCTTGAATTGATTTTTCTTGTTCTTGAAGCGTCGATTCCATTTGTTGCAAGCTTACCAATTTAGATGTGAACTGGATTTTTTCGGCCTCTAATTTTTTTATTTGAGCAGCCCGCACTTTAATTTTGCCGTTCAATTTTTTCTGACTATTCTCTAGCTCTTCTTTTTGACTAATAAGCTTATCTTTTTCAGTGTCCAATTCAGCTTTAGCAATTTGAAGCTTATTTTTTGTTGATTGATATTCTTTGAAAAGTTCTTGATCATTTTCTTGAATCGTCCCTGCGGTGATCATGCGTGAAACCAGATCACCAAAGTCTTTTGAACCAAAAATAAATTCAGCCCAGTTTATAGAAGAACCACCGTTTTTTTGCATCGTGACCATGCGTTCTTCCATCAATGTCTTTTGAGAGCTCATTTTTTTCTGGAATTCTTTAATTTGAGTTTGAATCTGAGCAATTTTCTTTTGGGTTGTCCGAATTTCAGCCTTCTTCTGGGTGACCTCATTGATAATATCCTGTAACTCGGATTCCAAGTCATTCAGTTTCTGTTCTTCGAGTGTGATATCTTGTTCACGCTGCTGAATTGACGTATTAGCTTTACGTTGCTCTGTAGAATTTTGCGCTTGCTTCTGCTGGATATTTTTTTGTTTTTCAGTCAAGTTTAAAGCGTAAGAAGGGGATGCGCTTTGAACTAACATAACACCAAGTAAAGTTGAAGCTATAATTTTTTTCATGGTAAACAATGTTGTTGCCTCCGTAACTTATCTCTATTATAAAAAATGCGTTGCTGGATAAAAGTATTCGTATCATGATTAAAACTCGAACCGGAATCATTGTATCAATATTACTTCACCATCTATATTTCTATTTCTTTTCATTTCTATGTCAGTTGTTCTTTTGAGTTTATTGTCATTCGAGTATATCAAGAGAAATACTTATAATGCCATTTTGATGAGGAAATGAATGATGACCACTGAATTTAGGACATTTTGTCTCAAATTCAGTGGTCAAATCGTTTGTTAGTATTTGTTTGGTGTTTATTTAGTAGTAACTCTTCATAAATTTATCAATTCCTTTGGCGGTTGCTTTGATCATGTTACTTCCCGACATATAGGAGCGATCTACTGAGTTAGCAATAAAGCCATATTCGATGAGAGTAGAAGGTACCGTGTTTCTTCCTACCACATAGACATCTTGTCGCTTAACGCCTCGATTTTTAAAATCTGGAACGTTCATGGCGATTTCTTGATTAATTACTTCACCTAATCTGCGGCTAGCGTTCGCATATGGATTTGTGGTGTACGCGCTAGAAGTAGGGACGAGTGCTTCATGACCTGTAGCGAAAGAAGGTGAAGAATTAATGTGGACGCTTATGAAAGCGTCAGCATCAAGCCTTTCTGATAGATTGGTCCGCTCAACAAGTGACAAGTATCTATCATTTGAGCGCGTTAGTTTCACTTCATAAAGCTCATAGTTTTTCTTTAGTTCGTCGGCCACACGATTAGCAATGTTTAGGGTGAGTACTTTTTCTTGAACTGTACCGTTTGAAGTCACTGCACCAGCATCTCCCCCACCGTGTCCAGCGTCAATTAAAATCACGTGTTTGTTAGCTGGAATCACCGGTGATTTTATAGGAGTTTTTCCGGTAAATGGTTGCACAAAACCAGATGATACGTAACCGACTTGATTGTTATATCGCACCTTGTACCAACTGGCGCTTTTCGATATGACAGAAATCGAAGTGCCTGAGGGAATTGTTGTCAAAATAGATCCGTAACGACTCGCTTGGTTACGTAAATTAAGATTTTCGATAGTAATATATGTTGGATAAGTGGATAAAGAATCCCCCGGTGCCACTTGCACTATATAATGTCGAGCAGGTGTGAATCCTGTAATACCGTTATACATAACTTTTAACCAAGAACCCGTTGTGCCCGATTTTCCTAGTACAGTCACTTCAGTAGATGCTGGAATCGTAATAAGGACCTTTGAGTTCACTAAAGACATGCTTGAGCGAATCTCGGTCGTTTGCTTACTTCGTGACTTCATAGCCGAGGGCGATATGGTTACATACTGACTTGCCACATAGCCTTGAGTCCCATTGTATGATACTTTATACCAAGGGCCTGAGGCAGCATGGTACATTAGTGGGCTGGACTTTGGGATAGTCATTAAAACGGGTGATTTGACAGATGGGCCCTTACGCAGATTTAGTGAAGTTTTAGTTTTATATATTGTGTTTATTGAACTGACTGAATTTTTAGGTATAGGTTTTGGCGTCACGTACTTCGTTGAGACATAACCGATTTTTGAATTAAATGAAACTTTAAACCAGGATTTATCTTCTCCATATACACCTATCTTCTTAATGGTTTTTCCTTTTGGAATCGTCAAAAGGACTTTGCTTTTTGAAGAGAACGAGGAACGCAAATTCAAATTTTCAGTTGTTATGAATAGAGATTCCTCTGCATGTACGACGTTTAGGACGTTAACACTAGTTAAAAGCTTAAAGGGATAGAAAAAAGAAGTTAATAAAGCCAAGGAAATTACTAAGCTTATTCGAAATTTATGTTTAGACTTCATAATAGACTCCTCATATGTAGTTTTTTTGGTTGTAAAGACCCATGAATGGTTTTTTACTATCTGTATGGTACTTATCCTTTAAATATTAGTCATTCTATGCAACGATTATTGGCTTTCGTCTATCTACAGTTAAAAGTTTTCTTGCCCTGTTTTAAAATGCACTATTATTAAGGGGAATAGACGTATTTTAAGAAATAAATTGGCCCTCCTTTCATCTGCATAAAAGTTTAGTTGCATGAATGTGTTAGAATGTAACTTGTTTGACTCATAGATTTCGTTTTTAGAAGTCCATGGATTCAATGTTGAAAAACTAAGGATACTCTAGTATTTTTAGCTATAATTCTGATAAAAGAAATAACGAATTTATAAAAGAGGTGAATTGTTTTGAAAACTAATCAACTATTGACTATTTTTACATCCGTATTAGTAATTGCAGTCTTAGCTTTTTTATTTTTAAATGATCAAAGTTCCGAAAAATCAAAGACTAAAATTGTTCAAGATGAAAAGATATCAGTTAATAATCAACCTACAATAGGTAAAAAGGAAGCGCCGATATCAATTGTAGAATTCGGAGACTATAAATGCCCTTCGTGTAAAGAGTGGGGTGAAACAATCTATCCTCAACTTGTAAAAGATTACATTGAAAGTGGGAAAGCTTCCTTTAGTTACATTAATGTTTTGTTTCACGGAGATGAGTCCACTTTAGCTGCCCTTGCATCAGAATCTGTTTACAAAAATCACCCAGAATCATTTTGGCAATTTCACAAAGCTATTTATGAAGCTCAACCTGACGTGCAAATACACGATAATCCATGGGTTACGGTGGAGAAAATGGAAGAGATTGCGACGAAGACTGTCCCTTCTCTAGATTTAAATAAATTTAGAGAAGACCTATCAAGTCGTTCTTCTAGATTAGAATCAGTTAAAATGGATGCGGCGCTCGTAGAAAAATACAATGTTACACTGACCCCGACGATTGCAGTTAATGGGGTCATCCTTGAAAATCCATTCGACTATACCTCTATAAAAAAACAAATTGAAAAGGAGCTAACCCAATGAGCGCTTCAGTAATAAACCGATATGGACTGTACCTCGCCTGGGTTGTTTCAATTACTGCAGTACTTGGAAGTCTATATTTTAGCGAAATTCGTGGTTTTATACCTTGTGAACTCTGTTGGATTCAACGTATCTTTATGTACCCAATAGCTTTGATTCTTGCAATTGCAGTTTTCAGAGAAGATAGCTCAATCAAATTTTATGTTCTCCCTTTATCAATAATCGGATTCTGTATCTCTTTTTACCACTATCTTGTACAAAAGGTGCCCGGCTTTTCGGAAGTCAGACCATGTGAACAAGGAGTTTCCTGTAATGCACAGTACATTGACTGGATGGGTTTTATCACAATTCCGTTTTTAGCGTTGACCGCCTTTTTTCTGATTACAGTCATTCTTGGACGAATCAGTACCAAACAGTAGTTTTTGATTTGGATTTGAAAAATGAAGAACTAATTGTATCAAATTGGTATGCTTACTAAAAAACAGCTTTGATTTAGAAAAACATGAAAAGCTTTTTGAAGTTGGAAAATAGATTAGACAATACCCAGTAAATAATTCAATTGACGTTTTCTTAAAACGTTAGTGTACTATATTGATTTTTTGAAAAAGCGTGACTACCTATCGAGTATGAGATCTAACTAGCTCTCTAATAGGTAGTTTTTGTATGGCTAAAAATAAGAAATAATCGCAAAACCAGAGAAAGTATCTCAAATCTTCAAGTATGTAGAGCTGATAGAATAAATGTTTTTTAAATTAAGTGTTGACGGCACAGCAAAAGTCTAATAAGTTATATATGAACATATGAACATGTATAGTTATCATGAGCGGAGGTACTGACTTATGGATGAACCGATTGAAGATACTACAGAAAATGAAATAGAAATAGGGGCGCAGATTGACGATGAGACTCTATTTATTGTATCTCAGACGTTCAAGGCACTTAGTGACCCGACAAGAATTAAAATATTAACCCTGCTATGCACAAAGGAACATTCGGTCAACGGAATAGCTGATCTTCTTAACTTAAGTCAATCAAACGTGTCTCATCAGCTACGTTTTTTAAAAAATCTTCGACTTGTCAAGTTTAGAAGAGAAGGAACTACTCTATTTTATTCAGAAGATGATCACCATGTCATGAACTTACTAAGACAGGCGATTGAGCATGCGAAACACCACTAAATATAGTAAGGAGAGTTAATCTTATGGCACATAATCATGCACATGATCATTCTCATACCTCTAACAAAAAGATTTTGATCATTTCATTCTTTATTATTTCGGCATACATGGTTGTAGAGGCGATTGGAGGGTACCTTACAAATAGCTTAGCACTTTTAGCGGACGCAGGTCACATGCTTAGTGATGCGGCTTCGCTCGCTATTGCATTACTTGCCTTTAAATTAGGTGAACAAATAGCGAACAATCGTAAAACGTTCGGATATAGACGCTTCGAGATTCTAGCAGCTGTTTTAAACGGGGTCACACTCATACTGATTTCCATATATATCTTTTATGAGGCCATCAATCGATTTATTCAACCACCTGAGGTCGCATCCGTAGGAATGTTAATTGTTAGCAGTATTGGCCTTGCTATAAACCTTCTTGTTGGATGGATTATGTTAAGAGGTGCAGACGTAGAACATAATTTGAATATGCGAGGTGCTTATCTACATGTTGTAAGCGATACGTTGGGTTCAGTCGGTGCAATACTGGCAGCGCTTCTTATCATGGCATTTGGATGGAACTGGGCAGATCCGCTCGCAGGAATCATTGTAGCGGGACTTGTTTTACGAAGTGGTTATTTCGTGACGAAATCCGGATTGAACGTATTAATGGAAGGTGCACCACAAAACGTTGATGTCGAAAAGGTTCTTCAAGTCATTCACAACAAGGAGGGGGTACGGAGTATACACGACTTTCATCTTTGGAGTATCACAAGTGGAATGAATGCACTCTCATGTCATGTTGTCGTTGATGGTAATTTACAAATCTATGACAGTGAGAATCTACTTCAAGAAATTGAACACGATTTAGCACATCTGAACGTTCAACACTCTACGATTCAATTCGAAACTCTTTCTCATCCTCACAGCGATGAATTGCTTTGCAAACTGAAGGTAGGGGAAGTAGTACATCAACATTAAAAAAATCACCTGTTGAGTAGGATTGACAATCAAGAGGAGGAGACAGCAATGCTGATTTTGGATAATAGTTACTTAATTTTGAGCATGTATAGAAACTCGATTTTTGGCAACGGAGTTTTGATAGATGATTGAATATATTTCTTCGTTAGAACCCCTTACTCAAGCATTGCTGGGTACTTTATTCACTTGGGGGATGACGGCGCTTGGTGCCGCGTTAGTGTTTATGACAAAATCAATGAATCAAAAGCTAATGGATGGGATGCTCGGTTTTGCTGGAGGAGTAATGATTGCCGCTAGTTTTTGGTCATTACTCTCACCTGCAATTGAGATGGCGGAACAAGATTCTCTTCCGGCGTGGTTACCAGCTGCAATCGGTTTCTTACTTGGAGGATTCTTTTTATCAGGTGTTGATAAAGTGATTCCACATCTGCATCCCACTTCACCGATGGATGAGGCTGAGGGTATAAACCCTAAGAAGAGAAAGCGGAGCACGTTACTGGTGTTAGCAATAACTTTGCATAATATTCCAGAGGGACTTGCCATAGGCGTTGCATTTGGAGCAGTTGCAGCAGGATTCCCTTCATCATCAATCACGGGAGCTATCGCGCTGGCAATCGGAATCGGCATACAAAATTTCCCTGAGGGTGCTGCTGTGTCAATGCCATTGAGACGAGATGGATTATCTCGTCGTAAAAGTTTTTTCTATGGCCAGTTATCTGGTATGGTTGAACCGTTCGCGGCGTTGGTAGGAGTAGTAGCAGTACTCATAATGGAGCCTTTACTTCCGTTTGCGCTAAGCTTTGCTGCAGGAGCAATGATTTTTGTTGTAGTGGAGGAGGTAGTCCCAGGATCTCAAGAAAATGGAAACAAGGACTTGGCTTCTGTTTGTTTAATGTTTGGCTTTACAATCATGATGATTTTAGATGTGGCTTTAGGCTAAAATAATTATTTTTTTAATGGTTATCACTTTATTTTTTGACTGATATATATTCAAGATACTAACTATATTCGGAAGTGTAAATAATGAGCCTTAATTATATTTACTTTCAGTCGGTATTTTTACTGTTGGATAAATAAAAATACTAGAAGAAAAAATATAAAACCTCTTGCCCTGGCAATTAAAATCGTGGAGTTATCTATTTCATTCTGAAATTTCCTGAAAATTTTGGGGGTGATTTTGATAGAGAAGGAAAGCAAATTCGGAATTCAAGTGCTAGAGAAGGTGGAAGCCCACCAAGTCAGTATATACATCATTTTTTTGATGTTGGCAGTAATCTTTGGTCTATTGAATACAGAAGCTGTATATCTCGATATTTTTATTTCTCCCCTTTTAGGAGTTTTGATGTATGGGATGTTCGTTCAAATTCCGTTTCTGAAATCGAATGGATCTGCTACAAACATGAGGTTTGTGGTAGCTCTTTTATTAGGAAATTTTGTTGCCGTTCCTTTAATAGTTTAGGTTTTGGTTATCATATTTCTTCAAGATTCATCACTAATGCTGGGGGTGTATTTGGTGTTGTTAACACCGTGCATCGACTATGTGATTGTTTTTACAAAGATGGGAAAGGGAAACGAATCAATATTGTTAAAAGTAACACCGATTCTTTTAATTTTACAGACGATACTCTTACCCATATATTTATTCGTATTATTAGGAGAAAAGGCTATTAGTATCGTTAGGATGGGTCCATTTCTAGATGCATTTCTATTTTTGATTTTTATACCGCTTCTATTAGCGATAATGACACAATTGTGTTCTAAAAAGAGTTCTTTAGGTAATCGTATCATGAAAATGCCGCCATGGATTCCCGTTCCATTTATGTCTTTTGTACTTTTTGTGGTAGTTGCCTCTCAAATTAGGGAAGTGTATAGTGACCTCGGGACATTAATAGATGTAATACCAGTTTATATTTTATTTCTACTTATCATACCATGGGTGTCAAAGTCCCTTGGTAAGTTGTTCAAACTAGATATTGCTTCAAGAAGAGCAATTACATTTAGTATGGGAACAAGGAATTCACTTGTAGTTCTTCCATTAGCATCTATATTACCAGAGCCCCTATCAACACAAGTAGCTGTAGTGATCATTTTACAGACCGTTACCGAATTGTTCGGAGAAGTCTTATATATAAAATTAGTGCCTAAATGGTTCTAACAAATTAGATACATGTATTTAATTTCGCTTTCAAAAATTACGTCCTTCGATTGTTTATTAAAATATTAAGAACTGCGCTTAAGTTCTCAAGTATGCGTTGTTTACAATCAATAGGCAAAGAAATTTATTATATTGCAGAACGCTAGAGACCAGTATTATTCTAACAACTAACCTTTTTAAGGATGGACTACCAAGTGAGGAGAGATCGAACAATGGCGAGTACTGATAAGGCATCAAAAAATATCAAACTAGCATTTATAATTAATCTTGTTTTCTCGATTGGTGAATTTATCGGGGGATTTTTGATTAATAGTGTTGCAATCATGTCGGACGCCATTCACGATTTAGGTGATGCTCTTGCATTGGGCCTGTCCTGGTTCTTACAAAAATTTTCGAACAAAAAACCCGATCATAACTTCACTTTTGGATATAATCGTTTTTCCCTTTTAGGAGCATTAATAAATGCGACAATATTAATAATTGGATCTGTATATATTTTTACTCAAGCAATTCCTCTACTGTTTGAACCGGAGCATTCTAATGCACAAGGAATGATTTGGTTTGCAATTTTTGGTGTGCTTTTAAATGGTTTTGCGGCATTCCGTCTACACAAAGGAAAATCAGTAAATGAGGGAGTACTATCTTGGCACCTTTTAGAAGATGTTTTAGGTTGGATTGCCGTTCTTGTAGTAGGGATAGTTTTACTCTTCAAGGATATACATATACTTGACCCCATCCTATCAATTGCTATTGCGTTGTTTATATTAGTGAATGTGTTTCGTAATTTAGTTAAAACAATGAAAATACTTTTAGGTGCTGTCCCTGATGGTATTGACATCGATGAGGTGAAGCAAAAGATTGAAGGTATTGAAGAAGTGATTTCTGTTCAAAACCTATATGTCTGGTCAATTGATGGCGAAGATAACGCCATGAATTTACACTTAATAGTAGAAGAGATGAATCTAAAGGATTCAACTATTGTTAAACAAAAAGTCAAAGAAGTGACTTCAAAACTAGATATTAAACATTCTACAATAGAGTTAGAATCAAAAAAACACAACTAAAGAAATAAGTCATCCTTGCACCAAATCCACACTGAGGTTCGACATATGAGTAAAAATTCTATACTTCATACCGTCTGATACCAATAAATACTTTTCTACGTGCAAGGAAACTGAATATCGAATGAGGGTATATTTAGAAACCCCCTCATTCGTTTTTTTTTTGAACACTATCGAAATTTCGTCTCTTAAAATAGGATGTATTCGAATGAATGAATGATTCCAAAACGAACGTTCAAATATTTAGATTTAATTGTCATAGTTTAGTAGACCTATCGACCGGATTTTCTTTCCATACTTCGGAGAATATTCCGGTCAATGAATAAGGTTCGGCCTCGATTAAAACTGTCTGATGATAAAAAAGCTGACAATGAAACCTAAAAAGATGACTCGGGAACAATACCGAAGTCATCTTAAAGCCGTCTTAAAAAACAGAGATCATTTATTTTTATCATACCCAGTACAAATTCGAGGATATAAAAATGAATATTTTTGTTTTTTTATTCTTTGACATTCATCAGTGTCAACAGCGGTTTAAAATTCCCTCTTAATAACGGATTAAAAATCCCTTTTTTACACATTACTCTTGGAAACTATCGACACGCGCCGGTTGGATGCCGGCCCGTTTCTTTTCTCTCATTCGATA